>JBCBPG010000342.1:0-5383 GCA_039820865.1 Pseudomonadota bacterium | reverse complement strand
TCGTCGCGGCGGCGGGCGGGCTGCCGGCGGAGATCACGGCGAACTGGCGCACGCTCGACATCGGCACGGTCGATGTGGAGTTCGGCTTCTCCTGCATGGGCTACGAGATCGCCGGCGGCTGGGGCGCGCGCATCGCGCAGGCCGAGACGGAGCCCGAGCGGGACACCATCGTCTTCTGCGGCGACGGCTCGTACCTGCTGATGAACACCGACATCTACTCGTCCGTGCTGACACGGAAGAAGCTGATCGTGCTGGTGCTCGACAACGGTGGCTTCGCGGTCATCAACAAGCTGCAGAACAACACCGGCAACGAGAGCTTCAACAACCTCCTGAGCGACTGTCCGACCGTGCCCGAGGCGTTCGCCGTCGATTTCGCGGCGCACGCGGCCTCGATGGGTGCGGCGGCCGAGACGGTCGCCAGCCCGACCGAGCTGGCCGAGGCGTTCGGCCGTGCCAAGGCGCGCGACAGGACCACCGTCATCGCCATGAAGGTCGACGCCCATGACGGCTGGACCGCCCGGGGCCACGCCTGGTGGGAGGTCGGCACGCCCGAGGTCTCGGAGAGCGAGAAGGTCCGCCAGGCGCATGCCGGTTGGGAGGCGAGCCGCGCCAAGCAGCGGGCCGGCGTCTGATGGCGCGCCTCGAGGCCCTGCTCGGGGGCATCGCCAGGAACCGGTTCCTGGTCCTCGGCCGGGCGGGCATGGACATGTTCGCCGACCCGCCGGGCATGGCGAGCGAGCGGGCCGAGCGCTTCACCTCGGATCTCGGCGGCTCGTCCGCCAACATCTGCGCGGGGCTCTCAAGGCTCGGCGCACATGCCGCGCTGGCCACCTCGGTCTCGGACGACGCGGTCGGCCGGTTCTGCATCAACCGGCTGCGCCATTACGGCGTCGATACCCGCCATGTCCGCTCGGTCGGTGGCGAGTGCCGGACCTCGCTCGCGGTCTACGAGAGCAGGATCGAGGACTTCCAGAACGTCATCTACCGCAACGATGCCGCGGACTTCCAGGTGAGCGTCGCGGACATGGAGGCGATCGACTACGCCGCCTACGGTGCGCTGGTCGCCACCGGCACGGTCTTCGCCGCCGAACCCTCGCGCAGCGCGACCTTCCACGCCTTCGCCCGCGCGCGCGCCGCGGGGCTGCCGGTGATCCTCGACATCGACTACCGGCCCTATTCCTGGCCCTCGGCCCAGGTGGCCGAGGACGTGCTCTCCCGCGCGGGCGACGTGAGCGCCATGATCGTCGGCAACGACGAGGAGTTCGGCTTCATGGCCGGCGCCATGGACCGCGGCCTCGACAGGGCGCGCGCGCTCGCGGCCGAGGGGCGGCTGGTCGTCTACAAGATGGGCGGGAAGGGCGCGATCACCCTTGCCGGCGACACCGAGGTGCGCACCGGCGTCTACCCCGTGAGCGCGGTCAAGCCTGTCGGGGCGGGCGATGCCTTCATGGCGGGGCTGCTGTCCGGCATCGCCCGGGGCCTCGATCTGCGCGAGGCGGTGATGCGCGGCTCGGCCTCGGCCGCCATCGTCGTCTCCCGCCCCGGCTGCGCGCCCGCGATGCCCGACGAGGCGGGGCTCGCCGCCTTTCTCGCCGACCATCCCGGCCCGACCGATCCGTGACGGGCCCCTGACAGGAGCAGCCGATGCACATCGCGCCCTATGACAACCGCAACGCGCCCATCGTCGATGTCGACCATCCGCTGGTGCCGCTGAACTACTTCAACATCGTCAGGCTCGTCCGCGGGCAGACCTTCGACTACCGCCTCCAAGGCTACGAAACCTGCATCGTCCCCGCCACCGGCACGGTGACGGTCGAGACCGGCGGCGAGACCTTCGCCGATATCGGCAAGCGCGGCGTCGATGTCTGGGACGGCGAGCCCGAGGGCGTCTACGTGCCGACCGACACGGGCGCGCGGATGACCTGCCTGAGCGCGGCTGCCGAGGTCTTCGTCGCCGGCGCGAGATACGCCGAGACGCTGACGCCCTTCGCGGTGCGCGAGGCGGATCTCGACCGCGTGCAGTACGGCTCGGACGACACCAAGACGCATCGCAAGATCAAGCACATCCTGGGCGCGGCCTACCACGACCGCGTCGGCCGGCTGCTGGTCTCGGAGCTCTACACCGTGGGCCAGGGCGGCTGGTCGGGCTTTCCCTCGCACAAGCACGACACCGACCGCCTGCCCGACGAGACGCGCCACGACGAGACCTACAACTTCCGTTTCCGGCCGAACCACGGCTCGGGCCTGCAGATGCTCCAGCGCGCCGACGGCGAACCGGGCGATGCCTACCACGTCGTCGACGGCTCGACCGTCGTGATCGACAGGGGCTATCACCCCTGTGCGGTGCTGCCGGGCTACGAGATGTACTACTTCACGATCCTCGGCGGGCTCAGCCAGCGCAGCCTCAAGCAGTACTTCCAGCCGACCCATGCCGATCAGCTGCACACGATCCCCGGCATCATGGACATGGTCGCGAAGTTCAAATGAGCCTCGCCACGCTGTCGGCGGTGCTGCAGCCGGCGCTGCGCGATGGCCGTGCCGTGGCGGGGCTCGTCTGTCTCGGCTGGGAGGACATGCGCGCCTATGCCCTGGCGGCCGAGGCCGAGGGCGCGCCGGTGATCCTGCAGGCCGGACCCTCCTGCCGCGCCCATACGCCGCTGCCCGTGCTGGGCGCGATGATGCGCCACCTGGCCGAGAGCGTGTCGACGCCCGTCGCCGTCCATCTCGACCACGGCTACAGCGCCGAGGAGTGCCGCATCGCGATCGAGGCCGGCTTCACCTCGGTCATGTACGACGGCTCGCGCAGGCCGCTGGACGAGAACATCGCCGAGACCGCCGCCATCGCCGCCATGGCGCACCGGGCGGGCGTCTCCTGCGAGGGCGAGATCGGTTTCGTCGGCTATGCAGGCGGCGACGCCTCGGCGGGCACCGACCCGGCGGAGGCTGCGCGCTTTGCCCGCGAGACAGGCGTCGACGCGATGGCGATCTCGGTCGGCAACGTCCACCTTCAGCAGAACCGCGGGGACGGGCTGGACGAGCGGCGCATCCGCGCGATCGAGGCCGTCTGCGACACGGCGCTGGTCATCCATGGCGGCTCGGGCGTGCCGGTGGCGCAGCGGCGGTCGCTGGCGGCGGGCTCGCGCATCTGCAAGTTCAACATCGGCACCGAGCTGCGCATGGCCTTCGGCACCGCGCTCCGCGACGCGGTCGCCGCCGATCCCGACCGTTTCGACCGCGTGGCGATCCTGAAGGAGACCGAGGCCCCCGTGATGGCGGCCGCCAGGGCGGTCATTCGCGCGCTCCACCGACCCGGCGAGGCCTGAGAGCCGACGCCCGTGCCCGGCCGGGCGATGCTACCAGCTGAAGAGGGTGGGGCCGAGCGCGGCGCCCGCGGCGGCAACGACGAGAACCGAGAGCGTGTGGGCCGACAGCGCCGCCAGCGCCTCGTCGATCGGGCAGCTCAGCGTGTAGGCGAGAGCGCCGATCGCCCCTGCGATCAGCCCGACCATGGCGCCCGCGGCCCTGGGCGAGGCGGGCGCGCCACGGCGCATCGCGCGGCTCAGCCACAGGAAGGGCAGGACCGCGAGCAGGCCGATGATCTCGACGCAGTGGAGCACGTGGTCGGTGCGGAACACCGCCACGCCCTCGCGCTGGCCGAGCCAGGCCATCAGCGCGACCGCGCCGAGCAGCACGACGAGCGGCCCGCCGCGGGCCATCATCGGCGCGGGCTCCGGCCGGGCCAGCCGCTCGGCCGACCAGAGCGCCGCCATCGCGGTCACCGCCCAGAACAGGAGGCCGAGCGCATCCTCCGCCCGCCCCTCGGCCCTGAGGCCATGGACCGCGAGGCAGAGGGGCACCGTCAGCGCCAGCGCCAGCAGGGCCGCCACCGCGAGACCGGGCCCCCGGCGCCGCGGCGCGCCACCCGCCCCCGGCAGATCGGCGGCGAGGCGGCGGATGAGGTCGTCGGTGCTCATCGTCCCGGCCTCGACGGTCGCGCCGGACCGGCCGGCAGCTCGCCATCGGCAAAGCGGGCGAGCCGCGCGAGCCCGCGGTGAAAGGCGACCCGCACCGCGCCCTCGCTGATGCCGAACCGCTCGGCACAACCCGCGATCGTCATCCCGTCGAGCCCGAGCGCGGCGACAACCCCGCGCTCGCGCCCCGGCAGCGCGGCGAGATGGCGCCGCATCTCGGCCAGCCCGCCCGGGTGAGCGGCCGGCACGGGCGCGGCGACCGTCGCGGCCACCACGTCCAGCGTGTCCGAGGTCATCGCGCGGCGCCGACCCAGCCGGCGCAGGGCATCGACCGTCTTGTAGCGGATGATGGCATCGACCCAGGGCCCGATCGGCCGGCCGGGCTCCCAGGTGTCGCGCCGGGTGTGAACGGCGACCAGCACCTCCTGGACGACATCCTCGACGTCCTCGTCACCGGCCCCGGCCCGGCGCAGGCGTCCGCGGGCATGGCGGCGCACCCGTTCGGCGATCGCCGCCAGCAGCGTCGCATAGGCCCTGCGATCACCGGCGATGGCGGCCTGCATGGCCGCGTGCCAGCGGGTCTCGCGCTCGTCCACGCCTTCGCCCACGGATATCTCCCGGCCCATGCCCACACCAGCCTGACGGCGGCAAACAGCATGTCACGCAGACGCCAGGCCGCCAGCCCCCCTGACGCGGGGATCACCTCGGCGTGAGCCGACGTAACAGCGGGGCGCGCCCGACGAATAAAGGGGTATCGATCGCGGCGTGTCGCGGGAGCCGTCCCCGGCGCGTCGCGATCCGTGCTGTCGACATCCGCTGAAGGGAGACCCGTCTCATGTCGAGCAAGACCACCATCGTCACCGCCGCCGCCATCGCCACCGCCGTCGCCGCCGTCTCGGCCGCCACCTCGACGCCGGTGCAGGCCCAGGCGAAGGAGAAGTGCTACGGCATCTCGCTGGCCGGCAAGAACGACTGCGCCGCGGGCAAGGGCACGACCTGCGCCGGCACCTCGACGATCGACTACCAGGGCAATGCCTGGACGCTGGTCCCGGCGGGCGACTGCCTCAAGTACGGCGTCGAGCAGACCGCCGGGTTCGAGCTGCCGGGCGAGCGCCAGGGCTCGCTGGAGCCGCTGGAGCGCGACCTGCCGGCGTAACCGCCGCGACGAGACCGGAGCCGGGGCACGTCCCCGGTTCCGCATCAGAGCCTGCCACCCCAGCCGCGAGGGCCGAGGCATGACGACCGATCTCCAGACCGCGCCCGTGACCGCATCGCGGGGCGGCCTTCCCGCCGCGGCGGGGCTGCCCTTCAAGCACACGCACTGGCCCGAGATCGAGGCGGCCGACGGCGCGGTCGCCTGGTACGAGATCCATGCCGAGACCTACATGGGCGCGGGCGGTCCGCCGCACCGG
>JBCBPG010000341.1:0-5390 GCA_039820865.1 Pseudomonadota bacterium | reverse complement strand
TCGACGATCCGCACGTCGTTCACGAAGACCACCGGCCGGTTCTCGCCCTCGTTGTCGAGGATGATGCCGAGACCCCGGATGCTGAGCGCGTCGTCCGCGAAGGTGTCGCCGACGGGGTTGGTCAGCTCGACGTAGAAGCTCTCGTCGCCTTCCAGCACGCTGTCGGAGAAGTTGTCGACCCGGATGCTCGTCGAGGTCGTGCCGGCCACGATCTGCGCCGTGCCGCCAGCCTGGTTGTAGTCGATGTCCTCGAACGCCGAGCCCGGCACCGTCTGCCAGTCCACGAAGACGTCGAACGGTAATATTTGATCAATCGAAATCTCGAAATCAAAATCGAAAGAACTGCTCTCATCGTTTCTAATAATTGGGGTAATACTGATAGTCA
Organism: Pseudomonadota bacterium; assembly: GCA_039820865.1. Lineage (GTDB taxonomy): Bacteria > Pseudomonadota > Alphaproteobacteria > Rhodobacterales > Rhodobacteraceae > Thermohalobaculum. The sequence goes on along the minus strand of JBCBPG010000341.1, from coordinate 5,005 downwards.
TCCGGACAACTCCACACACAGGGACAGAGGCGGAGGTTAGCCCGCGGCGATAAAACCGCAAGGTGCAGAGACCGGATTCGGTTTCAATCTAACGTTGAAATGTTCCCAATTTGGCACAGGGCCGATGCGCTGACTGTACCTGATCCAGCCACCCCCGGCATCGCCTCGCGCAGCGGTATAGCGCTGGGCGAGAGTCCCGGGGTACGACGGGCATGGTGCCGGGCAGGCGAGCGGATGCCATGTTGCTGAGTAGTGGAGTGCGGTAGGATGACGATCACGACCACGTGGCTGCCCGAGTTCCAGGTTAACACCACCGCGGCTGGCATACAGTCAGACGCCGACGTGGCCGCGCTGGCAGGCGGCGGTTTCGTCATCGTCTGGACCGACGCATCGGGGGCGACCCCCAGGGTCCTCGCCCGAACCTTCGACGCCGAGGGACGGGCGACCAGCGGCGAGATCCTGGTCAACCAGGGCAGTGGTTCCTCCCTGCCCGATGTCGCCGCGCTGCCGAACGGCGGCTTCGTCGTCGCGCTTTTCGAAGACCCGGGCCAGTGGCGGCTCATCAGCTTCGTCGAGGACGGTACGCCGGTCGACCAGGAGCTGGTCTCGTCCAACCTCGCCGACGACCCGGACGTGATCGTCGACGGGAACACGGTGCTGACGGCGGGTGCCGTGTTCGGCAACGGGCTGGACGCTAGGGTCGACTTCTCGACCGTCGACCAGAACGGCAACCTGAGCTTCCAGGCCTTCGCCACGGCCAACCAGACGACGGCGGGCAACCAGGAGGACGTCGATGTCGCTGCGCTGACAGGCGGCGACTATGCCGTCGTCTGGCGCGACGGGTCCGCCGTCGAACTCCAGGTCGTGAACGGCACCGGCAGCGGCACCATCGGCAGCGACGTGAGCGTCGTCGCCACCACCAGCGCATTCGCGAACCCAGAGGTGATCGCGCTCGCCAACGGCGGGATGGTGGTCAGTTATGCGCGCGAGAACAACACCAGCTTTCCGGCGAGCGGTTTCGACGCCTACGCGCGGATCTACGGCCCTGATGGCACCCCCTTCGGATCCGAACTCTTCCTCAACACCTCGGTTACCGTAGACCAGGCCTACCCGGTGCTGACACCGCTGGCCGATGGCGGTTTCGCGGCGTTCTGGAGCGATTTCGCCGGTGTCCGCACGATCAAGGGGCAACTGTTCGACGCCTTCGGCGGCCGGCGGGGCGGCGAGTTCACGGTGGCCGAAAAGATGGACGCCGACCAGGACGTGGTCGATGCCGACACGCTGTCCGACGGGCGCATCGTCCTCACCTTTGGCGCGGACGAATTCGATGCCGATGGCGACGGCATCGCGGCCATCATCCTCGATCCGCGCGGCGGCAGGGTCGAGGGCGGCGGCGACGGCGACACGCTGTATGGCGGCCAGTTCGACGACGAGATCCTCGGCTTCGGCGGCAACGACACGCTGAACGGGCAGAGCGGCGACGACCGCCAGTTCGGCAGTACCGGCAACGACGTCCTGAACGGCGACCGCGGCGACGACGCGCTGTTCGGGCAGCGCGGCGGCGACGTTCTGCGGGGCGGGGAAGGCGACGACCTGCTCGCCGGCGGTGCGGGGGGCGACCAGCTCTTCGGCGGCGTGGGCATCGACACCGCCAGCTACGCGGCCTCGTTCACCGCGGTAAAGATCGCGCTCTTCAACAACACCGCCTCGGGCGGGCCGGCGAACGGCGACCAGCTGTCCTCGATCGAGAACGTCATCGGCACGCAGTTCGACGACACCATCGCGGGCGACGCGGGCGCCAACCGGCTCGACGGTCTGGGCGGCGCGGACTCGCTGAACGGCGGCAACGGCGAGGACGTCCTCAGCGGCAACGGCGGCAACGACATGCTGGAGGGCGGCGGCGGCGCCGACGAGCTGTTCGGCGGCGGCGGCAGCGACACCGCCGTCTACCAGTCGTCGACCTCCGGGGTCACCGTGGCGCTCTTCGACGGCACGGCGCAGGGCGGGCACGCGACGGGCGACACCTTCGCGTCGATCGAGAACATCGTGGGCTCGAACCGCAACGACAACCTGTCCGGCAATGCCGGGGCCAACCGGCTGCAGGGACGCTTCGGCAGCGACACGCTGAACGGTGGCAACGGCAACGACGCGCTGGGCGGCGAGGGTGGCAACGACACGCTGATCGGCGGGCGTGGCAATGACGACCTGTTCGGCGGCAGCGGCAACGACCGCTTCGTCTTTGCCAACGGCGACCAGCAGGACCGCGTCTTCGACTTCGCCGACAACGTGGACACCATCGTGCTGAACCGGAACTTCGGGCTCGACGGCCTGTCGGCGCAGCAGGTCGTCAACGCCTTCGCCTCGGTCGTCGGGTCGAACACCGTGTTCGACTTCGGTGGCGGCGACATCCTGACCGTCGGCGGCGTGACCAACACCCAGCTGCTGGTCAACGACATCGACTTCATCTGACGGGCCCGGCGGCGTGAGGGCGCCGCCGCCGCACCGACCGGCGCGCTACAGCGCGTAGCCGAAGCGCTGGAAGTCGTCGGCGAAGATCGCGCTGCCAAGCTCGCGGATCTCGTCGTCCACGACGTCCTCGTAGCGGAACGGCGGTTTCGGGCCCTCGTTCATGCGCGGCACGTCGAAGTCGCGGGACGCGCCGACCATCGCGAGCACCGCGCCGAAATGCTGGTCGAACGTCTCGACCCGGCCGACCACGTCGATCCGGCGCACCCGCTCGGCGTTCCGCAGGACGCCGAACTGAGGGAGCCAGTGCGGATCGCGCCTGACCTCCCGGTCGGTGCCGCGGGCATTCGCGTCGACGAAGCGCAGGAACGCCTTGAAGTTGGCCCGGTGCCGCTCGAGCGTGGGCGCGGCTTCAAAGTCCGCCCCGTAGGCCCCGGTCACATGCCGGCGCACCCAGCCGAAGGAGTAGGGCGAGGTGAAATGCACCTTTTCGGTGAAGCAGGAGTAGGACCGGCGCAGTGGATGGCGCACCAGCGTGAAGACGACATCGCTTGCCAGCCGGCGCTCGATCTCGCCCGGCGCGTCCCGCCAGTGCACGAACAGCTCCTTGCTGCGGCGATGCACGGTCAGCGGATCATCCAGGAACCGCCCGGTATCGAAGCGGACCATGATGTTCTTGATGGTCGTGCAGGCGCTCTTGGGCATGTTCACATAGATCAGCGGCAGCGTGCGCGAGCCGAGGAAGCCCCTGGGCATCGGCGCCTTCGCCGTCTCGCTACTGGCCTCGATCATCGACAGTACCATGAGGGTTCTCGCGCGTTGGCCATCGGCGGCGGCTCAGCGCAGCACGTGGCTGAACAGCACCACGCCGCCATGAGAGTGATGCTGGTCGTAGTGGAAGTCGCGTGACGACATGAAGTCGAAGATGCGCTTCATGCCGACCCGGCCGACCACGTTCTGGTGCAGCTCCATGTAGATCTTCTTGATCCCCGTGAGCGCGACACCGGAGAACAGCGCCTCCTCGCCACCCTCGATATCGACGATCAGCATGGTCGGGCGGTAGCGGTTGACGATCTCGTCGAAGGCGACGAGCGGCACGTCCACCTTCTCGGTATAGCCCCAGGGCTGCGGCGACATCGAGGACGCCCAGAAGTCCTGGCGCAGGTAGAACGGCGCCGTCTCGGCGGTCAGCGGCGACGGCGCGACGATGGCGTTGTGGATGTCGAACGTCAGCTCGTTGAGGGCGGCGTTCCGTTCGATCACCGGGATCAGCTTGGGATTGGCCTCGAAGCCCGTATAGGAGACCACGCGCCCGGTCTTGAGCGCCGTCATCGCGATGAAGCCGATGCCGGAGCCGAGTTCGATGATGCGCTCGCCCGGCTGCACGATGCGCGGGATCTCGCGCGCCTCGCTGAACTCGTAGCGGCCCGAGCGGATGACCTTCAGCATCGTGTCGGACATGATGTTGTGGTCCAGCTCGAGCGTGATGCCGTTGACGGTGGCGGTGGATGGTTTCACGGCGCTTCCCATTGTCGGCTGCGGCGAGCTCACTGAACCCTCTCGCTATCGTCGTGCCGCCGGTCGGTCAAAGGCAATCGACACCCTGCTGTCCGCGGGGCGGTCGTCAGAGGCTCTCGCCGGGGCGGAGGCGAAAGCCGAGATCGACGATGCGCCCGTCGATCGGCGCGTCCTGCGCGCTCAGCAGCAGGCCCGCGGCCTCGACCCCCATCTGGTAGCGCGGGGTCTCGACGCTTGCGAGCACGACGGGCGTGGCCAGCCCCATGCCGATGCCGTTGAAGCCGATGAGCCCGATATCCCCGGGGATGCGCATGCCCGCGCGCTGGCAGTGGAAGAGACCGCCGAGTGCCTGGTCGTCGTTGGCGAAGAAGATCGCGTCGATGTCCGGCGTGCGGGCCAGGAGCCGCTCGGTCGACCGGCCGCCACCCTCGACGCTGGCGGGTCTTGGCGAGATCTCGCGGTCGCGCAGCGGGATGCCGCGTTCGGCCAGGCGCTGCTCGAACGCCTCGCGCCGCGCCCGCGACCGGTCGGGCAGCTCGCCCCAGGCCCCGACATAGCCCGGCCGGCGATACCCGCGATCGGCCAGCAGGTCCGCCACCGCGACGGCGGCGCGCCGGTTCGAGATGCCGACGGCGGCCTGCATCGGCGCATGGTCGATATCCATGAACTCGACGACGGGGATGTCCTGCTGCGCGACCATGGCGCGGACGGCGGGGTCGTGCTCGGTGCCGGCCATGATCACGCCCATCGGCGTCCAGGCCAGCATGTCGCGCAGCACCTGCACCTCGCGCGCACGGTCGTACTGCGTGATGCCCAGCACGGGCTGCAGGCCGGCCCTGGTCAGCACGGTCTCGATGCCGTCCAGCACTTCCGGGAACACGCCGTTGCCGATCGAGGGCACGACGACGGCGACCAGGTTGCTCGACCGCGTCTTGAGCGCGCCGGCCAGCCGGTTGGGCGTGTAGCCGAGCTGGTCGGCGGCGGCCATGACGCGCTCGCGCAGCGCCGGCGAGACCGAGGG
>JBCBPG010000340.1:0-5397 GCA_039820865.1 Pseudomonadota bacterium | reverse complement strand
GCCGAAGGCCGCGGTCTCGGCCGTGACCCAGTCGCCACCGTTCAGCTCGACCAGGATCGGCCAGAAGAACGGCACCACCACCAGGATCATGGAGAGCGACTCCATGAAGCAGCCGAGCAGGATCAGCACCAGGAGCAGGATCAGGATCACGACATAGGGGTCCAGCCCGCTGGCCCCCGCCATGCTGCTGAGCGAAGCCGGCAGGCCCGTGCGCGCGAAAAAGCCCTTGAGCATGTCGGCGGCGAACAGGATCAGGTAGATCATGCCGGCCGTCTTGGCCGTCGCCAGCACCGCGCTGCCCATGCCGCCCAGGCGCAGCGGCCGCCCCGGCGACAGGAACCCGTAGAGCGCGATGATGAACACCCCGACCGAGGCGGCGGGCGTCGGCGTGAAGAGCCCGAGGCCGAGGCCCAGGATCATCGCGCCGAAGATCGCCACCACCGGCACCAGCCGGCGCACGGCGCGGCGGTGCTCCTCGGCCGGCAGCGCCTCGGCCATCGGCGCGATCTCGGGCCGGCGCGCGACCAGCAGGCGCACGACCAGGATGAAGAAGATCACGGCCAGCAGGCCCGGCAGCACCGCCGCCTGGAACATCTCGATGATCGAGGCCTCGACCACGATCGCATAGATCACCAGCGCCACCGAGGGCGGGATCAGGATGCCCAGCGTCCCGCCCGCCGCCAGCACGCCCGTCGCCAGCCCCTCCTGGTAGCGCAGGCGCCTCAGCTCGGGCAGCGAGATCCTCGCCATCGTGCTCGCGGTGGCCAGCGACGACCCGCTGACCGCGCCGAAGCCCGCGCAGGCCGCGATGGTCGCGATCGCCACGCCGCCCCGCAGCCGGCCGACCAGCGCGTTCAGCCCGTGGAACAGGTCGTGGCTGAGCCGCGCCTCGGACGCCAGGAACCCCATCAGGATGAAGAGCGGCACGACCGAGAGGTCATAGTTCGACACCACGCCCCAGAACGAGGTGGTGAACTGGCTGAGATAGGGGCCAAAGCGCAGGAACGGCGCCACCTCGCTCAGCACCCAGGCGCCGCCCACCGAGGTCGCGATCATCGCCAGCGCGACGGGCACGCGCAGCATGATCAGCACGAACAGCACCGCCACCGCGCCCGCACCGACAAGCTCGCGCTCGCTCACGGCCCGGCCTCCTCGGGCACGAAGGCCAGGCAGAAGGCCGCGACCGACCACAGCGCCAGCGCCGCGATGCCGGGCAGCATGAAGGGCCAGACCTCCCATTCCAGCACCGGCGTGCGGATCGCGTCGGCGCGATAGTCCAGCATGCCGCGGGCCATCATCACCGCCAGAAAGGCCGCCAGCGCGCCCATGATCGCGTCGCTCACCCGGGTCAGCCAGGCGATCGCGCGCCCGGACATCAGGCTCGTGAAGAGATCGACGCTGACATGCCCGCGCTCCAGCTGGCACCAGGGCAGCAGCATCAGCGCGCCCATGCCCACCATCAGCGACACCGCGTCCTCGTAGCCGGGCAGCCCCGGCACGCTGCGGTCGACCAGCCGCGCGGCCGCGTTCAGCGCAAAGCCGGCGACGTTGACCACGGTCACCAGGACGACGGCCGCCAGCAGCACGCCGCCCAGGATCGCGCACCACCAGCAGAGGGAGCGGACAAGCCGAAGCATCGGGATCACCAGGATTTGGCGCCCCCGCCGGACGGTGCCGGCAGGGGCGGTGAGGGGGGCAGGGATCAGGCCGCCTGGGCCTTCATGGCGCCCAGCGCCGCGGCCAGCAGCGCCTCGCCATCGATGCCCCGGCCGGCGGCTTCGGCCAGCCAGCGCGCGGACAGGCTCTCGTGCAGGGCGTCGAACTCGGCCGTCGCCTCGGCCGACAGCGCCTTGACCGTGCGGCCTGCATCGGTGGCGATCTTCTTGCCGACCGGCTCGATCCCGTCCCAGGCGGTGCCGATCTCGTCGGCGATCGCCGCGCCCGAGTTCTCCGCCACGATCGCCTGCAGGTCCGCGGGCAGGGCGGCGAAGCGCTCGCTGTTCATCGCGAACAGGAAGGTCGAGGTGCCAAAGCGCCGCCCGCCGTCCAGCTCGATCGAATACTCGGCCAGCTGCGCGATCTTGAGCGGGATGGCGACCTCGAAGGGGATCAGCGCGCCGTCGATCGTGCCCTTGGACAGCGCCTGCGGCAGCGCCGGCACCGGCATGCCCACGGGCTCGGCGCCCCAGCTCTCCAGCATCCAGACGCCCGTGCGCGAGGGGCTGCGCAGCTTGAGACCGGCCACGTCGCCCGGCCCGTTCACGTCCCGGCTGACGGTGTGCAGCGCGTTGCCGGCATGGGTGTGGACCAGCAGCGGCGTCACCGCCGCCAGGTCGTCGGCCAGCATCGGCATCACGTCCTGGATCGCCCGGGTCGTCACGGCCGCGCTGCCGCCATGGACGGTCGGCAGCTCGAACACCTCGAGGCGCGGGAAGACGCCCGGCGTATAGCCCGGCAGCGTCCAGACGATGTCGGCCACGCCCGAGCGGACCTGGCTGTAGAGCTCCGGCGGCTTGCCGCCCAGCGACATCGACGGAAAGATCTCGAAGGCGATGCGCCCGTCCGAGGCCGCGGTGATGCGGTCCGCCCAGGGCTGGATCAGCCTGGTCTGCGCCGGCGCCTTGGGGCTCAGGAAGTGGTGGATGGTGAAGGTGAACTCGGCCGCCCGGGCGCGCCGGGGCGTGGCCGCCGCGGCCGCGGCCGCCGCCGTCGAGCCGAGGAATGCGCGACGCGTATACATGAAGAACCCTCCCACCGTTTGATCTGCGTCAAGGACGCGGTTTTTGATGCTGGGGGCATAGCAATGCCCGCCGGCCGATGCCATGGACGTTCGACGCTAAGATTTGCACAATCGGCGCAGATGATGCAGGGGGCGGCGCGCATGGAAACGGCCAGGCGGGACTTCGTGCCGAACTTCCGGCTCTATGGCGAGGCGCGCGAAAGCGGGCTGCCCGACCTCATCCATGTCGAGACGCTCAAGGACCGCAGCCAGCATCACGACTGGCGCATCAGGCCGCACCGCCACCCCGATCTCATGCAGATCATGCGCTTCCGCACCACGCGCGTCGGCATCGACCTCGACGGCGAGGCGCGCGAGACCGAGGCGCCGGCGATCCTTTTCGTGCCCCCGCGGGTCGTTCACGGCTTCCGTTTCTCGCCAAGGGTCACCGGAACGGTCACCACCATCCCGGTCGAACTGATCGAGACGGGCCCGGCGGGGGGCACCGGGCTGCAGGGCGAGCCGCTGCTGCTGCGCCCCGGCGGCCGGCCGTTCGACCGCCTCGCCGGCCTGATCGACGAACTCGAGGACGAGTATCGCGGCCATGGGCCCGAGCGTCAGCGGGCGCTGCACGCGCTTGTCGCGCTCATCATGACCTGGGCGGCGCGGGCGCGGGCCGAGACCATCGCCTCGGTCGCGACGGCCGGGCCTCTGCCGAATTCGGAGAAACGGATCACCGACTTTCTCGCGCTGGTCGAGCGGCAGTTCACCGCCGGCTGGACGACGGCCGACTATGCGCGCGCGCTCGCCACCTCGAAATCGCAGCTGACGCGCGACTGCCGCCGCATGACCGGGCGCAGCCCGCTGCAGATCGTCCACGACCGCCTGGTGAACGAGGCCAACCGCAAGCTCGCCTACACCCCCTGGCCCGTCTCGCAGATCTCCGAGGCGCTCGGCTTCTCGGATCTCGGCTATTTCAGCCGCTTCTACCGCGAGCGCACCGGCGAGACGCCCAGCCGCTACCGCGCCCGCATCCGCACCCGCCGCACGCCCTGAACCCGCACCGGCGCACCGATGCCGCGGACGCAACCCCAGGGCGAACCGCTGCCCGTGCGTGATCGCGTCCGGGTTGACCCGTCCCGCGGTTCTTCCCAATCTCGGGCGAACGGGCAAGCCGCCGCGTTTGAGCGGATCGCCGGGCCCCGCCCCCCTGACCCGCCCCCCTGATCCGCCCCTCTGGCCCGCCCCCATTGTCCATCCCCATGGCGCGGTCGCGGCGCCCGGCGCGGGCGTCGACCCCGCCCTTGCGGGCGAGGCCGTCCGCCGGGCGCTGCTCTGCCTCGCCGCGGGGTTCGGCCTCGCCATCCCGGCCATCGCGGTGGCGGCCCGGTTCGCGCGGCGGATCCGGCGGGTCGAGCACGACAGCCGCACCAGCCTCTTAGCCAGCCTCTTAGTCAGCGTCGTCGCCAGCGTCTTTGCCAGCGAAGCCGCGCCCGGCGCCGCACCCTTTCCCCCGGCACTGCCCGCCTGACGCCACACCCGCGCCAATCGAGGCCCAGAAACGCCACGAAGTCACAGTAACGGCTGCCACGGCGTCGCGGTTCGGCTATGTCGAACGGAACACGGCAACGACCCCCGGGGAGTAATGGATGACGATGCACGAGCCCGTCATTCCCGCCTACTGGATCAAGGGCATCGCGACGCATGTCGGCGAGCAGGACCAACTGGTCCGCAGCGCGCTTGCCGAGGCCGACATTCCGCCCGCGGTACTCGACGATCCCGCGAGCGCGATCACCTATGCGCAGGAACTGGACTTCGTCGATGCCCTCGCGCGGCTGACGGGACGGCCGACCTTCGGCGCCGAGGTCGGTCTCGCGATCGACCCGCGGCGGACCTCGCTGCTGGCCTATCTCGTCTTCAATGCGCCTACGCTGCGCTACGGCCTGGGCAACGTCGCCCGTTACCTCCGGCTGGTCCGGTCCTCGGCGCGGGCACACCTGGTCGATGAGGACGGGGTCGCGCGGCTCGTCCTCGGCAACGAGGACCCGCTGGTCCACCGCAATCGCCAGCACGCGGAGTTCGTCGTGGCGGCCACGCTGACGGCGCTGCGGCTGGCGACCGGCACGGCCCTGGCGCCGGTGTCGGTCGAGTTCCAGCACCACCGGGGCGAGGGGCAGGACCGCGTCGGCGCCCTCCTCGGCGCGCCCGTCGCCTTCGACTGTCCGCACCTGGTCATCACGCTGCGCCCCGAGGTGCTCGAGCTTGCCTTCGTCGATCACGACGTGACGCTGCTCAAGATCCTCGAGAAGCATGCCGATAACCTGCTGGCCGGGCAGCACGGCCTGCGCCCGTCGCTGCGCCACCGGATCGAGCGGGTCGTGCTCGAGCATCTGCCAAGGGACGTGCCGTCCTCGGCGGCGGTGGCCTCGATCCTGGGTCTCAGCGGGCGGACGCTGGCGCGGCGGCTGGCGGACGAGGGCGCGTCCTACCAGGCGATCTCGGCCAGCGACAGGGCGGTGTCGTCGAGATAGCTCTCCGCCAGCCGCCGGCGCACGCCGTCCACGATCGCCTGGTAGGACGCGCCCTCGTCCGCCAGCCGCCGCGCCAGCGTCCGCCCGCTGAGACCCAGGATCGAGGCCACCGCCGCCGAGGACGGCACGTCCCTTGGCAGATGCTCG
>JBCBPG010000339.1:0-5402 GCA_039820865.1 Pseudomonadota bacterium | reverse complement strand
GATGACCGCCTATGACGGCGGCCTCTTTCCCGACTGGCAGGGCGACCTCTTCGTCGGCGCGCTGAAGTATGACACCATCGTCCGGCTCGACCGCGAGGGCGAGCGGATCACCGGCGAGGAGCGGCTGTTCGAGGACGTCTACGGCCGGATCCGCGACGTGGTGAGCGCGCCTGACGGCAGCCTCTGGTTCCTCTCGGTGGCCGAGGGCGCGCTCTACCGCGTCACCCCGGCCGAGGACTGACGGCAGACCGGTTGCCGCAGCGCCGCCGTGGCGCTAGGCCGGGTGCCATGACCGACCCGGCCTGCCCCGACCGTCCCGCCTGCCCGTCTCGCGCCGAAGCTGGCGACCCCGCCGCCGCCCGGCCCCGCGCCGGCGGCGCGCCGCCGCTCACCGCCCTCGCCGCCTCGCTGCCCGCCAGCGTGCCCTTCGTCGGGCCCGAACAGCAGGAGCGCGACCGCGCCCGCCCCTTCCGCGCCCGGATCGGTGCCAACGAGAGCAGCTTCGGCCCATCGCCGAGGGCGCTCGAGGCCATGGCCGCGGCCGCCCCCCGCGCCTGGTGCTATGCCGATCCGACCGCCCACGACCTGCGTGCCGCCCTTGCCGGCGCGCTCGGGGTCGACGGCGCGCATCTCGTGATCGGCGAGGGGATCGACGGGCTGCTGGGCCTGACCGTCCGTCTCTTCGCGGGCCCAGGCGACACGGTCGTGACATCGGCCGGCGCCTATCCGACCTTCAACTACCATGTCGTCGGCCACGGCGCGCGGCTCGTCACCGTGCCCTATCGCGACGATGCCGAGGACCCGGAGGCACTGGCCACCGCCGCGCGGGCCGAGGGCGCGCGCCTCGTCTACCTCTCCAACCCCGACAACCCGATGGGCTCGATGGTGGAGGCCGGGCGGATCGCGGCGCTCCTGGACGCCCTGCCCGCCGACTGCCTCCTCTGCCTCGACGAGGCCTATGGCGAGTTCGCGCCCGCGGGCACCCTGCCCCCGCTCGATCCCAAGGACGGCCGCGTCATCCGCCTGCGCACCTTCTCCAAGGCGCACGGTCTCGCAGGCCTGCGCCTTGGCTACGCGATCTCTACGCCCGCGATCGCGGCCGCCTATGACCGTGTGCGCAATCATTTCGGCGTGAACGCCATGGCGCAGGCCGCCGGCATCGCCGCGATCGCCGACACCGCGCATCTCGCCCACGTGGTCGAGGCGACGGCCGGGGCGCGCCAGCGGATCGGCGCGATCGCCCGGGCGGCCGGTCTGACCCCCCTGCCCTCGGCCACCAACTTCGTCGCGGTCGACTGCGGCGGCGACGGTGCGCTGGCGCGGCGGGTGCTGGAGGGAGTGATCGCGCGCGATGTCTTCGTGCGCATGCCGGGGGTGGCCCCGCTCGACCGCTGCATCCGCGTGGGCGCCGGCACGCCGGCCGATCTCGATCTCCTGGCCGAGGTCCTGCCGGGCGCGCTCGAGGCTGCCCGGGCCCGCAGCTAGGGCCGGGGGTGCGTTTCACGCAGCCCCGGTAAGGTCGAGGTCGGGTGCGTGAACCGCACCGCCGGCCTCAGTAGAGGCCGCCTGTGCCGAGACCGATGGTGGGCGTGGGGCGCGGACGCGACGGGACCGTGCCGCCGGAAGAGCCGCGCGAGGGCACCGTGCCGCCGCCGCTCTGGTTGTCGTCGTCCAGGCTGAAGGGCAGTGCGCCGGCCACGAAATCGTCGCCGAAGAGCACGGCGTCGCCGGCCAGCGCGGTCGCCTCGGCATAGAGCAGCGGCTCCTCGCCGCGGCGGAACACCTCGATCACGACATTGGGGCCAACGGCATCGTCGGGCAGGCGCTCGCCGGTCTCGCGGTCGATCTTGACCTGCACCCAGCCCATGTCGCGGGGCGCCGAGAACGAGCCCGGGTCCTCGCCCTCGAGCGCCGCGACCATGAACTCCTTGAAAACCGGGCCGCAGAGCGTGCCGCCATAGGCGCGCCGGCCCATCGGGCGCGGGTCGTCGAAGCCGATGAAGCAGCCGGCGACCAGGTCGGGCGAGAAGCCGATGAACCAGGCGTCCTTGCTGTCGTTGGTCGTGCCGGTCTTGCCGGCAAGCGGCAGGCCGGTGCCGCCGACCGTCTTGTTCGCGGTACCGCGGTCGACCACGCCCTGCAGCATCGAGACGATCTGGAAGGCGGTGGTCGGGTTCATGATCTGCTCACGCTCGTCGAAGAGCACGGGCAAGGGCGGCACCTCGCTGTCCGAGAGCGAGGCGGGACGGACGGCGGCGACCTCGACGGCCTCGACCGCGCAGCCCTGGCAGGAGCGCGGATCGTGGCGGTAGAGCGTCTGGCCCCGGCGGTCCTGGATGCGGTCGATCACCGTGGGCCGCACGCGCCGGCCGCCGTTCACGAACATGCCGTAGGCGGCGACCATGTCGTAGAGCGTCGTCTCGCCCGCGCCGAGCGCATAGGCGAGGTGTTCGGGCATGTCCTCGTAGACGCCAAAGCGCTCGGCATAGCCGGCGACGCGGTCCATGCCGACCTGCTGGGCGATGCGCACGGTCATCAGGTTGCGGCTGAGCTCGAGCCCGCGGCGCATCGGCGTCGGGCCATAGGCGTTGCCCGAGGAGTTCTTCGGCCGCCAGGTCTCGCCGTTCGAGAGGCGCACGGCCACGGGCGCGTCGTTGACGATGGTCGCCGGCGTGTAGCCCGCGTCGAGCGCCACGGCATAGACGAACGGCTTGAAGGCCGAGCCCGGCTGGCGGAGCGCCTGGGTCGCGCGGTTGAACACCGACTGTTCGAAGGAGAAGCCGCCCTGGATGGCCAGCACGCGGCCCGTCTCCGGGTCCATCGCCATGAAGGCGCCCTGCACCTCGGGCGGCTGCTGCATGTCCCAGTCGGCGACGCTGCCGTCCTCGGCCTCGCCGTCGGGCGCGACATAGACGACATCGCCCGGGGTCCAGAGGTCGCGCGCCGCGCGGGGGGCGCCGAGGCGCTGGCCGTCGATCTCGCGCGCCCGGATCCAGCGCTCGCCGTTCAGCTCCAGCCGGGCGGGCTCGGCCAGGCCCTCGACGCCGATGGTCGCGGCCTCGCCCTCGACCGAGAGCACGACGGCGGGGCGCCAGTCGCCGATATTGCGGGGCACCGCGACCTCGGCCAGCGCCGCGGCCCAGTCCTCGGCCCAGTTCTCGCCGGGCTCGATCGTTGCCAGCGGGCCGCGCCAGACGCCCTGGCTGCGGTCGTAGGAGACGAGGCCGCGCCGCAGCGCCCGCGCAGCCAGTGCCTGCAGGCGCGGATCGACGGTCGCGCGGACGCTGAGGCCGCCCTCGTAGAGCTCGTCGCGGCCAAGCTCGCCCGTCACCTGGCGGCGCACCTCGGTGGTGAAGTAGCCGAGACCGGCGTTCTGGATCGTCTCGACCTCGCGGTCGTCCTCCAGCACGGTGCGCAGCGGCTGGTCCTGGAAGGCGCGGGCCTCGGCGCGGGTGATGTAGCCGTTCTCGGCCATCTCGCGCAGGACGTAGTCGCGCCGGCCCTCGGCCTCGCCCCGGTTGCGCACGGGATGCAGCACCGAGGGGCGCTGGGGCAGCGCGGCGAGATAGGCCACCTCGCCCGCATCCAGCTCGTCGAGGCGCTTGTCGAAATAGATGCGTGCGGCGGCGACGATCCCGTAGGCGCGGGCGCCGAGGAAAATCTCGTTGAGGTAGAGTTCGAGGATCTGGTCCTTGGTCAGCGCGCCGTCGATGCGCACGGCGAGAATCATCTCGCGGATCTTGCGCTCGATCGAGCGTTCGTTGCCGACGAGGAAGTTCTTCATCACCTGCTGGGTGATGGTCGAGGCGCCGGCGATGCGCCCGGTCTGGCCCTGGGCGCGGCTGATCGCGAAGCGGCCGACCGCCTTGGCGATGCCGGTCACGTCGACGCCAGGGTGGTCGTAGAAGTTCTTGTCCTCGGCCGAGATGAAGGCGTGCTTCACCAGCGGCGGCACCTCCTCGATCGGCACGAAGATCCGACGTTCCGTCGCGTATTCGGCGATCACGGCGCCCTCGGCCGAGTAGACGCGGGACAGGAGGCGCGGCGAATAGGCCGAGAGCTGCTCGCCATCCGGCAGGCCGCGGCCGTAGATCTCCACGACGCCCGCGATCCCCAGCACGGCGAACACCGTGGCGATCACCGCCGAATTGAACATGGTCGCGACGAAGCGGATCATCCTGGTCCTCACACTGCGCCGGTACGGGCACTGCCTGCGTATGGCAGGCCCACCGTTAACGCTCAACGTCCGTTACTGCCGTTATGTCTCCTATTGGCGCGGCAATCCGGCGAAAGTCTGGCGCCAGTCGGCAATTGCGTCGGCCATCGCATCGGCGACACGCGCCTGCCAGCGCCGGTCGGCCAGCCGCTCGCGGTCGGCCTCGCTGGAGAGAAAGCCGAGCTCGACCAGCACCGCGGGGATGTCGGCACCGCGCAGCACCCGGAAGTCGCCCCGCCGGTGGGGACGCGAGCGCAGGAGCGGGGTCACGGGCTGCAGCGTGGTCAGCAGCGTGCCGGCCAGCGCCTCGGCCCGGCCGGTCGAGCGGCGCTGGGCCAGGTCGACCAGCACGCGGGTGACGTCGTCGCCCGCGCCCGAGAGATCCTCGCCCCGCAGCACCCGGTCGCGCGGCGCCTCGGTCGTCACGGCCTCGGCCGCGGCGGCGCGGGCATCGGGGGTGAGGGTGTAGACGGCCAGGCCCTGTGCCTCGCCCTCGGTGACGATATCGGCATGGATCGAGACGAAGGCGCCCGCGCCGAGCGCCACCGCCCGCCGGACCCGCGCGCCGAGCGGCAGGTAGCGGTCGCCCCCCCGCGTCAGCCGCGTCTCGATCCCCGGGATCGCGTCGAGGCGGCGCTGCAGGCGGCGCGCGAAGACCAGCGTGATGTCCTTCTCGACCATGCCGTCGACACTGGCGCCGGGGTCGATGCCGCCATGGCCGGGGTCGAGGACGACCACGAAGCTGTCGGGCGACGCGGGCGCCGCGTCCGGCCTGCTCCCCGTGTCCGGCCGTTTCGGCGGGATCGGCACGAAGGCGCCCGAGGCATCGGCGGCGACGAGGCGGAAGACCAGGCGCCCGCGGTCGAGGCTGACGGGCACCGGGCGGCGCGGCCGGCCTGTCGTCTGGATGACGACGACCACGCCCTCGCGCATGTTGATCGCCTCGACCGGGCCCTCGAGAGCCGCGTCGGGGCCGAGCACGGCGAAGGGCAGGCGCAGCCCGCCAGGCCCCGCGACATGGTCGATCGGCACCTCGTCGCGCGCCCGCACCTCCAGCCGGTCGCCGTCCAGCGTGATGGCGGCGATAACCGGGCGCCGGCTCTCCTCCAGCGCCGTGGCCGGGCCGCCAGCCACCGCCGCGAGCACCAGCACGAGACCGATCAGCGCCACCGCCACCCTGGCCGCG
>JBCBPG010000338.1:0-5410 GCA_039820865.1 Pseudomonadota bacterium | reverse complement strand
CGCGACCCGGGCGGGTGAGGAAGAGCGCGCCGCCCGTGGCCGTGCCCGCCGTCTCTCGGAGCTGGAGGGCGAGGAGAAGGGCTGGCATCGCCGGTCGGGCGAGGCGGGCGGGCGCATCGAGGCGCTGGCCCGGCGCGCGGCCGAGACCGAGACGGCGCTCGCCGCCGCGCGTGCCGCACCCGAGGCCGTCGCCGCCGACCAGGCGCGCCTCGCCGACGGTCAGTCCCGTGCGGCCGAGCGTCGCACCGCTGCCCGTGCCGCGCTCTCGGCCGCCGAGGATGCCGCCGCCGGTGCCGCCCGCGAGGCGCGCGCGGCGGAGAAGGCGGCCTCCGAGGCGCGCGAGGCCCGCGGCCGGCTGGACGAGCGGGTCGAGGCCGCGACGGGCGCCGCAGCGGAAGCGGAGGCGGCCCTGGCCGCCCTGCCGGCACCCGAAGCCGCCGACGCCGACGCCGAGCCCGAGGACCGCGCGACCGAGGCGGCCGGGCGGGGCGATCTCAAGGCGCTCGAGGCCGAGATCCAGCGGCTGACGCGGGCGCGCGATGCGCTCGGCGCCGTCAACCTGCGCGCCGAGGAGGATGCCGCCGCGCTCCGCACCGAGCGCGAGGCGCTGGAGGCCGAGAAGGCGGATCTCGAGGGCGCGATCGCCAAGCTGCGCGCCGGGGTGGGCGCGCTCAATCGCGAGGGCCGCCAGCGCCTCACCACCGCCTTCGAGGCCGTGAACACCGCCTTCGCCCAGCTCTTCCGCCGGCTGTTCGAGGGCGGCGAGGCGCGGCTGGTGATGGTCGAGGACGACGACCCGCTGGAGGCGGGGCTCGAGATCCTCTGCCAGCCGCCGGGCAAGAAGCTGTCGAGCCTCAGCCTGCTGTCGGGCGGCGAGCAGACGCTGACGGCGCTTGCGCTGATCCTGGCCGTCTTCCTCTGCCAGCCGGCGCCGATCTGCGTGCTGGACGAGGTCGATGCGCCGCTTGACGACGCCAATACCGAACGCTTCTGCGCGCTGCTGGACGAGATGCGCGCCGAGACGGATACGCGGTTCCTGGTGATCACCCACCACCCGCTGACCATGGCGCGCATGGACCGGCTGTTCGGCGTCACGATGGTCGAACAGGGCGTCAGCCAGCTCGTCAGCGTCGACCTGGTCGCCGCCGAGGCGCTGGTCGAGGCCTGACGCCCCGGCTGTGCCGCGCGGCACGGGGGCGCCCCGCCGTGCCACCCATCTGCTCCCTTGAGGCTGGGCAATGACGCCCGGCCATAGGCAAGGAGCAGGCAGATGCCGCACTTCAGGACATGGGACCATGGCACCTATCGCTACGGTGGGGCGGAGACCGACGAGGCGCTCATCTTCCACGAGGGGGATGTGCCGGAGACCGGCGACGGTCTGATGGATTCGATGATGGCGGAAATCGCGATGCCGACGCGGGGCCTCGCCAGCCAGCCGCGCCTGATCATCCTCGACGAACCGGTCTCGGCCGATGGCGATCCCGTGCCGTCCTTCGAATTTGACGGGTTCTGAGGCGATCGCGAGAGGAGGCCCGGGCGATGCCCCGGTCCAGGACAGATTTCGGCACGGTGATGCGCGACGGCCTGAACGCACGGGCCGGGGACGCACGGGCCGGGGACGAGAGCTTCGTCCTCGTGCTCGACGCCCCGGATGGCGACACGGGTGGTGACGCAGGTGGTGACAGTGGGCCCGATGTCATCGCCGGGACCGCGCCGGCGACCGAGGCCGTGGCGATGGTCATGCAGAAATACGCCCTCTTCCCCCACGGCTCGGCCGCGCGCGATGGCGACGACGCCGAGGGGCCGGGCGACACGGTCGCGATGACGGATTTCGCCTGACGGATCCGGGCGATCGGGCTGCCGCCACCCTCGGCCCGCGCCCGGGCCTGATCCGGCTGACGGGACCGATTGCCCCATGGCGGCGCCGTTTCGCTGCGGCGCGGCGTCTTCGCTTGACACCTCAAAGACCGGCTTCTACCACGCCTGCGAGTTTCGGGCGGCTCTCCGCCCCGACCGCGAGGCGGCGATGGGCGATCAGCGACCGGGGGAGCCGGAGGGCGATCTCAGGGCGCGTATCGCGGCCGCGAAGGAGGCCGCGCGGCCCAGGCCGCGACAGTCATCCGGCGCGATCAGGGGGTGGGAGATCGCCTTCCGCATGGTGCTCGAGCTGGTCGTGGGTATCGCGATCGGCGGGGCGATGGGCTTCGCGCTGGACTGGCTGATCGGCAGCCTGCCCGCGTTCACCCTCGTCTTCGGGCTCCTGGGGTTCGCGGCCGGGGTGCGCGTGATGTTGCGCTCGGCCGAGGAGGTGAACCGGCGCGCCGGCGGGGACGACCCTGCTGCGCGAAAGGGCCGGACAAGCGACTGATCCTGGGCGCCACCGGCCGGTGGCGCGGCAATCGAGACGGAGTGGCATCGTGGCAGCAGGGGCCGAGGGCGACGCGGGCAGCTTCTTCCATCCGATGGACCAGTTCCTGGTGAAGCCGCTGTTCGGCGGCGAGGGAATGAGCCCGATCACCATCACGAACTCGACCCTGTGGATGGCGATCGCGCTGATGGCGATCTCGGCGCTGCTGATCTGGGGCACGTCGAGCCGCGCGCTGGTGCCGACCCGCACCCAGTCGGTCGCCGAGCTGATGTACGGCTTCGTGCGCCAGATGGTCGAGGACGTGGTCGGCGAGGGGGGGATGAAGTACTTCCCCTACATCTTCACGATCTTCACCTTCGTGCTGTTTGCCAACGTGCTGGGCATGATCCCGATGAGCTTCACCACCACGTCGCACATCGCGGTCACGGTGTTCCTGGCGCTCTCGGTCTTCATCACGGTGACCATCATCGGGTTCGTCAAGCACGGGACCCACTTCCTCAGCTTCTTCTGGCCGGCCGAGGCGCCGGGCTGGCTGCGCCCGATCCTCTGCGTGATCGAGGTGATCAGCTACCTGGTGCGCCCGGTCAGCCACTCGATCCGTCTCGGCGCCAACATGCTGGCGGGCCACGCGGTGCTGAAGGTCTTCGCGGGCCTCGTCGCGCTGGCGCTGGCAGGCGGCCTGGGCCCGGTCGCGATCCTGCCGCTGGCGGCGATGGTGGGACTGACCGCCTTCGAGATCCTGGTCGCGCTGATCCAGGCCTACATCTTTACCGTGCTGACCTGCGTCTATCTGCACGACGCGCTGCACATGCACTGAGACTACCAACGGGTTTCCCGGCCGGGGCGGACGCGCTGGCCGATCCAATCACGCCAATCCAAACGTCAAGGAGAACGGACCATGGAAGGTGATATCGCCGAGATGGGCAAGTACATCGGCGCCGGGCTGGCCTGCTTCGCGATGGCGGGCGCGGGCATCGGTGTCGGTCACGTGGCCGGCAACTTCCTCGCGGGCGCGCTCCGCAACCCGGCCGCGGCCCAGTCGCAGACGGCCACGCTGTTCATCGGCATGGCCTTCGCCGAGGCGCTCGGCATCTTCGGCCTCGTCGTCGCGTTCCTGCTGCTCTTCGCGGTCTGAGGCGCGCCGGTCGGTCGGGGGTGCGTTGCACGCACCCTGCGGCCCGCCGCCAGTGACAGGGCCTGCGCCAGACCGGCGCGGGCCAATTTCCCTTGGCCTCTGCCTCTAGAGGACGGATCATGGCGACCAACCCCGCCGAGCACGGCGCCGAGCAGGGCTCGGGCGGCCTGCCGCAGCTGGACTTCGACACCTGGCCGAGCCAGATCATCTGGACCGCGGTCGCGCTGGTCCTGCTCTACCAGCTGCTCACCACCTACGCGCTGCCGCGGATCTCGGGCATCCTCGAGACGCGGGCGGACACGATCGCCGACGATCTCGACCGCGCCGAGATGCTGGAGCGCCAGACGCGCGAGGCGTCGGAGGCCTATGACAAGGCGCTGGCCGATGCCCGCGCCCGCGCCGCCCAGATCGCGGGCGAGACCCGCGCCGAGATCCAGAAGGACGTCGACGCGGCCATGGCCAAGGCCGATGCCGAGCTCTCCGCCCGCGCGGCCGAGAGCGAGAAGCGCATCGGCGAGATCCAGGCCGAGGCCAGCGCCAACGTCCAGACCGTCGCCCGCGACGTCGCCGGCGCGCTGCTCGCCAAGATGATGCCCGACGCTGCCGACGAGGGCGCCGTCGCCGCCGCCGTCGACGCGCGGGTCTGAGGGAGGACGCAATGCCGTTCTACTACGACAGCAACTTCCTCACCGCGCTCAGCTTCCTGATCTTCATCGGGATCCTGTGGTACGCCGGTGTCCACCGGCTGCTGGGCAAGGCGCTGGACGACCGGGCGGACAAGATCCGTGCCGAACTGGACCGGGCGCGCGAGCTCCGCGAGGAGGCGCAGGCCAGGTTCGCCGAGATCGAGCGCAAGCGTGCCGAGGTCGACCAGATCGCCGACGAGATCGTCGCCAAGGCCAGGGCCGACGCCGAGGCGGCCGCCGCCAAGGCGAAGGATGACCTCGAGATCTCGATCGAACGGCGCAAGAAGGCCGCGGTCGAGCAGATCGAGATGGCCGAGCAGGCCGCCATCCGCCAGGTCCAGGCCCGCGCCGTCGAGGTCGCCGTCGCCGCCGCGGCCGAGGTGATGAAGGGCCGCATGACCGACCAGACCGCCGATGCCCTGATCGACGGCGCCATCGCCGACGTCGGCAACCGCCTCCACTGATCGGCAGGGCCGACCCCGGCCGGGCAGATCGACCGCCCCGCTCCGCCGCGAGCGGGGCATTGTCGTTCAGGGGCCGCCGCAGACCGCGCAGTCGGGCCGACGCCGCACGCGCATGACCCGCGTCTCGGCCGAGAGCGCGTCGTAGAGAAGAAGGCGCCCGGCCAGCGGCTCGCCGGCGCCGGTGATGACCTTGACCGTCTCGACCGCCTGCATTGCCCCGATCACGCCCGCCATCGCGCCCAGCACGCCGGCCTCCGCGCAGGCGGGCACCTGGTCGGCATCGGGCGCCTCGGGGAAGGCGCAGGCATAGCAGGGGCCGCCATTGGCGGGATCGAAGACGCCCACCTGCCCCTCCCAGCGCCCGATCGCGGCCGAGACCAGCGCCAGGCGCGCCGCCACCGCCGCTGCATTCACCGCGTAGCGCGTCGCCGAACTGTCCGAGCCGTCCAGAACGATGGCCGCGCCCGCGAGCAGCGCGGCGGCATTGGTCAGGTCCAGCCGACTGGCCCGTGTCTCGACCGTGACATGGGGGTTGAGGCGGGCGACGGCGCCGGCGGCGGCCTCGACCTTGGGCTGACCGACCTCGGCGGTGGCATAGAGCACCTGGCGCTGGAGGTTCGAGAGCGAGACCTCGTCATCGTCGATCACCCGGATCCGGCCGACCCCGGCGGCGGCCAGGTAGAGGATCGCGGGGCTGCCGAGGCCCCCCGCGCCCACCACGGCAACGGTCGCCGCGCGGAGGCGCTGTTGCCCCGGT
>JBCBPG010000337.1:0-5419 GCA_039820865.1 Pseudomonadota bacterium | reverse complement strand
TCGGGGGCGAGAACGCGCAGATCATGATGCGCATGCCCAAGAACGTGACGGGGCTGTTCCAGGGGATGCTGCTCTTCTACCTGCTCGCCGCCGATACGCTGACGCGCTATCGCATCCGGGTGGTGCGTGCCCCCCGGCCCGCAGGGGAGGACGCCTGATGGAGGCCTTCGTCGCCTCGGTGCTGATCGCCGCCACGCCGTTCCTGTTCGCGGGGCTGGGCGAGCTGGTGGCCGAGCGCACGGGCGTGCTGAACCTCGGCGTCGAGGGGATGATGCTGGTCGGTGCCGTCGCCGCCTTTGCCGCCACGCTCACCACGGGCAACCCCTGGATCGGGATCATGGCCGGGGCGCTGGCGGGGCTGGCGCTGGCGCTGGTCTTCGTGGCGGTCTCGGTCGTGATGCTGGCAAACCAGGCGGCGACGGGCCTGGCGCTGACGATCTTCGGCATCGGTGCCTCGGGGCTCATCGGGCAGGGCTATGTCGGCGAGACGGTGCAGCCGCTGGAGAAGATCTTCATCCCCGGCCTGTCGACCGCCGGCGCCCCCGGGCGGATCCTCTTTGCGCAGGACCCGCTGGTCTATGCCGGTGTCGCCATGGCGGTGGTGCTGTTCGTGGTGCTGCGCTTCACCCGCCTCGGCCTCTGGATCCGCGCGGTCGGCGACAGCCCCGAGGCCGCGCATGCCATGGGCCTGCCGGTCGTGCTGATCCGGGCGCTGGCGGTGCTGTTCGGCGGAGCGATGGCGGGCGTGGCGGGGGCCTATCTCTCGATCGCCTACACGCCGATGTGGGGGGAGAACATGACGGCCGGTCGCGGCTGGATCGCCGTCGCGCTGGTCGTCTTCGCCACCTGGCGGCCCGAGCGGCTGCTGGTCGGCGCCTATCTCTTCGCGGCATTCACGCAGCTCCAGTTCTACGGCCAGAACTTCGGCATCCCGCTGCCGAGCCAGGCGCTGGCCATGGTCCCCTACCTCGCGACGATCGCGGCGCTGGTGCTGATCGGCCTCGTCCCCCGCTGGGGGCGCGACACGGCGCCCGCCTCGATCGGCCGCGCCTTCCGGGCGGTTCGCTAGCGGTCTCGCGGCTGGTCGCCGCGAGGAGTCCTGCGGGGTCTCCGGGCGGAGGCGGGCATGCCGGCGCCGGAGGGTGCGGGGACTGCACCGCTGCTGGAAGGGGGCGCTCGCCGCTGGGCAGTCCCCTTTGAATGCTCAAAGGGGACGGCGCTGAGCGTTTGCGAAGACCGGGACGCGTCAAGGGCGGGCGGGCTTCGCCCGTCGGCTGCGCCGACCCTTGACCCGCCCCGGTCTTCGCGGGTCGTGCCCCTGATGGTGGCGGTGTGCGATTTCGTGCTGCATCCTTGGGCAGTGACGATGGGGTGGCCATCAGCCGTGCCTGCGGGATTGGCGGGCGGCGCCGAAGCGTTTAACGATTCCTGCGCCATTCACCTCTGCAGGAGACCCCCATGCAGCGCCGCGTCTTTGTCGCCCTTGCCGCCCTTCTGGCCACGACGGCCTTTCCCGCCGCCGCCGAGCCCTTCAAGGTCGGCTTCGTCTATGTCGGGCCCGTCAGCGACCATGGCTGGACATACCAGCACGACCAGGGCCGCCAGGCGATCGAGGCCGAGTTCGGTGACGCGGTCGAGACCACCTTTGTCGAGAGCGTCAGCGAGGGGCCGGACGCCGAGCGCGTGATCCGCCAGCTCGCCGCCACCGGGCACGGCCTGATCTTCACCACCTCCTTCGGCTTCATGGACCCGACCGTGAAGATCGCCGAGCAGTTCCCGGACGTGAAGTTCGAGCATGCCACCGGCTACAAGCGCGCCGACAACGTCTCGACCTTTTCCGGCCGCTTCTACGAGGGCCGCGCGATCATCGGCGAGATCGCGGCCCAGATGACCGAGACCAAGAAGATCGGCTACATCGCCTCGTTCCCGATCCCCGAGGTCGTGCGCGGGATCAACGCGGCGACCCTTGCCGCCCGCGCGATCGACCCCGAGATCGAGACGCAGGTGGTCTGGGTCAACACCTGGTACGACCCGGGCAAGGAGGCGGACGCGGCCAAGGCGCTGATCGCCCAGGGTGCCGACGTGATCATGCAGCACACCGACAGCCCCGCCGCGCTGCAGGCGGCCGAGGCGGCGGGCGTCGTCGCCTTCGGCCAGGCCTCGGACATGAAGAAGTTCGCGCCCTCGGTGCAGCTGACCGCCATCATCGACGACTGGGCCCCCTATTACGTCGCCCGTACCCGCGCCGCGATCGACGGGAGCTGGGAGAGCATCGACGCCTGGTACGGCCTCGACAGGGGCATGGTCGTGATGGCCGACTACGCCAACATGCCCGAGGCGGTGGCCGAGCGGGCGCGTGCCACCGAGGCGGCGATCAGTTCGGGCGAGAAGCACCCCTTCGCCGGCCCGATCACCGACCGTGACGGGACGCTGCGTGTGGCCGAGGGCGAGACCGCCACGGAGGGCGAGATGCTGGGCATGAACTGGTTCGTCGAGGGCGTGCTGGGCGACCTGCCGAACTGACGGCCCACGGCGCCGTCCTTTGGCGCCGGATCCGGCAAATGCCCCGCCGTCGCCCCAGAATGGGGCGACTTCACATCCATGCCTAGGTCCCGCCCGAATCCCGACCCAATCGAAGCCCCCCATGCTCCCTGTACGTAAGGTCTGTGAGTGAATGGAGGTGCTTTCCATGTCTGCTGAGGAAAATGTCGACCGGGTGCTGGCCCGCGCCGGGCGCCTGTCGGTCGTCAACGAGCCAGCCGCGCTGCCCGGTGCCGATCTGCTGACAGGGTCCGAGGGTGACGCGCTGGCGCAGATCATCGGCATGCAGGGCGTGGTGGCCGCCGAGCTGCTCGACCGCGAGGGCGCGACCATCGAGGTGATCGAGGGCGCGGCCAGCCCGCATGGCGCCGTCCATTCCAGCGTGCTCGACATGGCCTCGCTGGTGGCCGCCGAGCTTGGCGAGCGCAGCCTCGATGCGGCCATCGTCATCGTCACGGGCGACGCGGAGATGCGGCTCATGCGCCTCTCGACCGCCGACGCCCTCGTCACCCGCGCCCGCGCGCGCCGCTCGGCCATCGGGAGGATGACCCATGGGCGTTGAGCGTGTCCTGCGACAGTTCACGGACCAGAGCACGCCGGTCGTGGCCACCGCGGTGATCGTGGGCGAGCGGGTGCACCACTATGCGACCGGGGCCTACGACGTTGCCGACTACGAGGCGATCGGCGAGCGGGTCTCGGCGATGCTGGACGCGCTGGACGGGGCCCTGAGCGAGGACCCGACCGAATGCGTCTACATGGAGTTCGTCCAGCACGGCGTGATCGCGACGCGGATCGACGACGCGCTGCTGTTCGCGATCACCACGCCGGCGATGGGCGGCAGTCTCGACAAGATGCGCGTGGCGCTCGACATGTACCGCAAGCCGATCGCCCGCGAGCTGGCCGCACCGGCTGCCCCGGCTGCCCAGGCGCCTGCCGAGCCGGCACCGGCGCCCGCCGCGCCCGCCAAGGCCGCGGCGCCCGAGAAGAAGCCGCGCTTCTACCGCGGGATCCGCATCGACTGAGCGGGCCTCGGCGCTCGCCATGGTCGACCCGACCCGCTAGCCTCCCGCGGCAGCCGGCCATGCGCCGTCGCGGGAGGGGCGCATGAGCCGTAGCGAGCAGCCGATCAACCAGCCGCTCAACCAGCCCCTGGGCGGCAACGAGATGCCGCGTTTCGCCGGGCCGGTGACCTTCATGCGCCTGCCCGCGGCGGCGACGGCCGAGGGGCTGGACGCGGCCTTCCTGGGCGTGCCCATCGACATCGGCACCTCGCACCGCCCCGGCACCCGTTTCGGCCCGCGCCAGATCCGGGCCGAAAGCGCGATGATCCGGCCCTACAACATGGCCACCGGCGCGGCGCCCTTCGAGCGGCTGCAGGTGGCCGACCTGGGCGACGTGGCGATCAACACCTTCAACCTCGCGGACAGCGTGGCGCGGATCGAGGCGGGGGTGGCGGCGGTGCTGGCGGCCGGCGCGGTACCGATGGTGATGGGCGGCGACCACACGCTTTCGCTGCCCTGCCTGCGCGCGGTGGCGGCGACCCACGGGCCCGTGGCGCTGGTCCATGTCGACGCCCATGCCGACATCAACGACCACATGTTCGGCGAGCGGCTGGCCCATGGCACGCCCTTCCGCCGCGCGATCGAGGAGGGGCTGCTCGCCGGCGACCGTTCCATCCAGATCGGCCTGCGCGGCACCGGCTACGGCCCCGACGACTTCGACTGGGTCAAGGGTCACGGGTTCCGCGTGGTGACGGCCGAGGCGTGCTGGCACCGCTCGCTCACGCCTCTGATGGCCGAGGTGCGCGCGCGGATCGGCGATCATCCGGTCTATCTCACCTACGACATCGACAGCCTCGACCCCGGCTTCGCCCCCGGCACGGGCACGGTCGAGATGGGCGGGCTGACGACCGTTCAGGCGCTGGAGATCGTGCGCGGCATGGCGGGCACGCGGCTTGTCGGCTGCGACCTGGTCGAGGTCTCGCCGCCCTATGACCCCTCGGGCAACACGGCGCTGATCGCGTCGAACCTCCTCTACGAGATGCTCTGCGTCCTGCCGGGGGTGGACCGATGAGCGTGCCCCCGAGCGTGCCCCCGAGCGTGCCGGTGGTCGATCCGGCCGACTGGTGGCGCGTGACGCGGCTGGCCGACGACGTGACGCTGATCGACGAGCACCATGTCGACCCGATGTTCCGCTGCAATTGCTGGCACATCCGCGGGCGCGACCGGGACCTGCTGATCGACAGCGGTCTCGGCGTGGTGAGCCTGCGTGCCTGGGTGCCGCTGGTGACCGAACGGGCGCTGCTGGCGGTCGCGTCCCACACCCATTTCGACCATATCGGCTGCCATCACGAGTTCGACGTGCGCGCCGTCCACCGCGCCGAGGCGGCGCTGATCGCGGCGCCGGGCCGGCAGGCCACGCTGGCCGATCTCTATGCCACCGACGCGATGTACGTGACCGGCCGCCCGCCCGGCTGGGACGCCGGGGCCTATGAGGTGACGCCGGCCCCCGCCACGCGGCTGCTGGACGATGGCGAGGTGATCTCGACCGGCGACCGCGCCTTCGAGGTCGTCCACACGCCCGGGCATTCCCCCGGGGGCATCGCGCTCTGGGAGGCGGCGACGGCGACGCTCTTCTCCGGCGATCTCGTCTATGACGGCCCGCTGATCGAGGACACGTATCACGCCGATCCGGACGACTACGTCGCCTCGATGCAGCGCCTCCTCGAGATCCCGGCCCGCACCGTTCATGCCGGCCACTTCCCCAGCTACGACGGCGCCCGCCACCGCGCCATCATCCGCGCCTGGCTCGACGAAAGGGGCGCCTGAACCGGACCGGCGCGAGGCGCCCGGCAGGGGCCCGCTACCAGCCCCGCAAC
>JBCBPG010000336.1:0-5429 GCA_039820865.1 Pseudomonadota bacterium | reverse complement strand
TCCGCCGCCCGCGGGTCGGGGTCGTAGAGCGCCACGTCCCAGCCATTGAGCAGGAACCGCGCCGCCCAGCCCCCGCCGATCACCCCCCCGCCCAGGATCGCCGCCCGGCGCACGCCCGCGCCGCTCATGCCGCGATCTCCGGCAGGCCGGCGAGCCGGATGCTCGGCACCAGCGAGACCAGTTCCACGTCATCGAGCTCCGCTGGCCGTGCCGGACGCGCCTCGAGCGGCGGCAGATTGGAGACGAGGCTCCCCCGGCCCAGCGCGCCATAGACGGTCGCGAAGGCGCCATAGAGCGGCACCAGGTCCTGCGTATCGTCGCTCCAGCGCTCCACGAAGACCTGCTTCAACATCACCAGCGCATCCAGCGGTGCCCCGGCCGCCACCATCGCCTCGGCCGCATCGACGATGACGGCACTGCCGGCGCCGCGTCTGGGGTAACGGGTGGCATCGTTATGCGCGACCTGGGGCCCCCAGGCACCGACACCGTCCTCCGCGGGAAGGAGCAGCCAGCGATCCTGCGCACCGTCAAGGCCATGCCCGCCGGCGGCGGCCTGCCCGACCGGCACGCCAAGCCGCCGGAGGTCATCACGCACCGCGTCGCGATCGGCGACAGCCAGCGGGCTCGCCGCCGCCAGGTCCGAGCGCGTCGCGACGTGGTCGTGGCCCGCGAGCCAGCCAACGGCCTCGAACACCGACGCGGCGATCTCCACCACGCCGTCGGCCCAGGGCGCGAAGCCGGCCACGGGGAGGTCGTCGCGGCCGAGCTCCGGCGCGCGGTCGAGAAAGCCGACATGGGTCCCGTCCACGCCCGTCGCAGCGAAGATGAAGAGCTCGGGCGGCGTGTTGCCGTAGCGCTGGCTCGGCGCTGCCAGCTTGAGGCCGAGCACGTCGTAGACCAGCCAGCCGAAGCGGTCGCGCTCGCCCCGGGCATGGCGCGCGAACACGTCGAGCACGGCGCGGAAGGGCGCAGGCGGCAGGAAGCCGAAGGCGCGCCTCAGCGCGGCCTCCGACAGGTCGTCGGGCGCGAGGTCCAGCCGGATCGGGCGGAAGGCCGGGTTCTCCTTGGTGCTCATGCGGCCACCGGGGGGCGCTTGGTGAGGTTGAGGCGGGCGCGGACCTCGTCGGGGCCGATGACGCGGGCGCCGAGGGTCTCGATGATGGTGACGGCGCGCTCGACCAGTTCGGCATTGGTGGCAAGGCGCCCCCTGGAGAGGAAGAGGTTGTCCTCGAGGCCGACGCGCACGTTGCCGCCGGCCAGCACCGCGGCCGCGACATAGGGCATCTGGTGGCGGCCGAGCGCGAAGGCCGACCAGGTCCAGCCCGCGGGCACGGCGTTGACCATGGCGAGGAGCGTGTTGAGGTCGTCCGGTGCGCCCCAGGGCACGCCCATGCAGAGCTGGACGAGCGCCGGGTCCTCCAGCACGCCCTCGGCCACCAGCTGCTTGGCCAGCCACAGGTGGCCGGTGTCGAAGGCCTCGATCTCGGGGCGCACGCCCAGCGCCGTCATCCGCGCGCCCATCGCGCGCAGCATGCCCGGCGTGTTGGTCATGACGTAGTCGTTCTCGGCGAAGTTCATCGTGCCGCAGTCGAGCGTGCAGATCTCGGGCCGGCAGTCGGCGACATGGGCGAGGCGCGTCTCGGCCGGGGCCATGTCGGTGCCGGCGACGGGGGGCAGCGGCGCGTCAGGCCCGCCCAGCATCAGGTCGCCGCCCATGCCGGCGGTCAGGTTCAGCACCATGTCCACCGGGGCCGAGCGGATGCGGTCGGTCACCTCGCGGAAGAGCGCGGGGTCGCGCGAGGGCGCGCCGGTCGCCGGGTCGCGGACATGGGCATGGACGACGGCGGCGCCGGCCCTGGCGGCGGCGATCGCGGCCTCGGCGATCTCGGCCGGGCTGCGGGGGACATGGGGGCTGCGGTCCTGCGTCTGGCCGGACCCCGTCAGCGCACAGGTCACGAAGACCTCGCGGTTCATCTCGAGCGGCATGGTGTCTCCCTCTCCCCGACCCTCTGGCCATCCCTCTGGCCATCCCTCTGGCCACCCCTCTGGCCGGCCGGCGGTTGCGCGCACCCTTTCCGGGCGCACGGGCGGGCGCGCGACCGGACGCGCCGCCTCGATGCCGGTTCGCGACCCGGGTCGTCGCCGGGCCCTGCACCGGGCCCTGCACCGGGCCCAGCACCGGACTGTGCGCCGGGCTTTATGTCGAGCCCTGGGTCGGGGTCGGGGCCGGGTCGGCGGCGGGACCGGGGTCGCTGCAGGCGCGTCGGCGTACGGAAAGTTGGTTTGCCAACTGCCGTCCGTTTGGGCAGCGTCTGCCCATGCAGTCGCTCGACTTCAGTCACGATCCCGTCCTGGTGGCGATCGCCGGCGTCGTGGCGCTGGTCGCCGGCTTCACCGGCCTGACGCTGACGCGCAACCTGTCGGCCCGCCCGCTCGGCAAGCGCAAGGCGGCGGTGGCGCTGGCCTCGGTCGCGCTGGGGGGCGGCATCTGGTCGATGCATTTCGTCGCGATGCTGGGTCTGCAGCTGCCGATCCTGTTCTACTATGACGCCGCGATCACGCTGGTCTCGGCGCTGGTGGCGATCCTGATCGTCGCGGCCGCGCTGATCATCCTGCATTTCACCCCGCGGCGGCGCGCCTCGATGCTGACGGCGGGCGGTGTCATGGGCCTCGGCATCCTGGCGATGCACTACATCGGCATGGCGGGGCTGCAGCTCTGCCGGGCGGTCTACACGGTCGAGGGCGTGATCCTGTCCTCGGTCGTGGCGGTCGCGTCCTGCATGCTGGCCGTCCGGGTGGCCTATGCGCGGCGCAACGACCGGAACATCCTGCTGGCGACGCTGTGTTTCGGGGCGGCCGTGGCGTCGGTGCATTTCCTGGCGATGGCCGGCACCAGCTTCGTGGCGGTGCCGCGGGCCGGCGATTTCGGCCCGGCGATGAGCAACGAGGCGCTGGCGATCGGGGTGATCCTGTCGAGCTTCGCGCTCTGCGGTGCCTGTCTCTGGGTCAGCACGACCTACCTGGCGGCCGAGCCGGCCGGGGCGGTGGCGGCCGCGGCCGGCGACGGGGAGACCGGCGCGGCCGGGACCGAGGCCGCGACAGCCCCGTCAACCGCACCGCCCGCCCCGGTCGCACCGGTCGCCCAGGTCACACCGGTCGCCCCGGTCGCACCGGTCGCACCGGTCGCACCGGTCGTGCCGGTCGCACCGGTCGTGCCGGTGGCGTTGCAGATCCCCTGCGAGCGGGACGGGGGCAAGGTGTTCCTGGCGCCGCAGGACGTGGTCTTCGTGCGGGCGGACGGGCACTACACGCAGGTCTATACCGAGCGTGACTGCCTGTTCTGCGCCTGGCCGATCACCGAGGCGTCGCGCCGGCTCGGCCCTGCGGGCTTCCTGCAGACCCATCGCAGCTACCTGATCAACCCGGGCAAGGTCGCGCGCTTCGAGCGGCAGAAGGACCGCGGGCGCTGCATGTTCCGCGCGCCCGATCTGCCGGCGGTGCCGGTGAGCCGGTCCAAGCTCAAGGACGTGCAGGCCCTCCTGGCACCAGAGGACGACGCATCTCGTGCGCTCTGAGGCGCATCTCGTGCAGAGACCGCGGCATTCAGTCGTTTGCTGAAGCCGCGCCGCCGGCCGCGGGGCAGGGTCCCGCCAATCCAGAAGAACAGACGCAGGGGAGGCGCACTGGATGATACCGGCGGCATTCGAATACCATCGGCCGAAGGACCTGGGCGGCGTCGTCGCCCTGCTGGCCGAGCATGGCGACGAGGCGCGCGTGATCGCGGGCGGACACAGCCTTATCCCGATGATGAAGCTGCGCATGGCCTCGCTCGAGCACCTGGTCGACCTGCAGGACATCCCGGGCCTCGGCGGCATCGAGATCGCGGGCGGCACGGTACGCATCGGCGCGATGACCACCCAGGCCGAGATCGCGGACCATGCGGGCCTGGCCGAGGCGGCGCCGATCATGCGCGAGGCGGCGCTGCAGATCGCCGATCCGCAGGTGCGCTACATGGGCACCGTCGGCGGCAACGTCGCCAACGGCGATCCGGGCAACGACATGCCGGGCCTGATGCAGTGCCTGGACGCGACCTTCACGCTGTTCGGCCCGGAGGGCGAGCGCCAGGTTTCGGCGCGCGGGTTCTACGAGGGCGCCTATGTCACCGACCGCGCGGACGAGGAGGTGCTGACGGCGGTCAGCTTCCCGACCCCCGCGGGCGGGCATGCCTATGAGAAGCAGAAGCGCAAGATCGGCGACTATGCGACCGCGGCGGCGGCCGTGCAGATCGTGGGCTCGGGCGGCACCTGCACCGCCGCCTCGATCGCGATGACCAACCTCAGCGACACGCCGGTCTTCTCGGCCGGTGCCGGTGCCGCACTGGTCGGCACCGCCGTCGATGCCGCGGCCGTCAGGGCGGCGGTCGAGGCGATGCTGGGCGATATCGACCCCACCGACGACAACCGCGGCCCCGTCGCCTTCAAGAAGCACGTCGCCGGCGTGATCCTCTCCCGCGCCATCGCGCGCGCCTGGTCCCGCGCCTGAAGGAGCCCGAGATGTCCAAGAAGATGCCCATTGCGCTGACCGTCAACGGCAAGCGCGAGGAGTTCATGGCCGAGCCGCGCGAGCTCCTGATCTACACGCTGCGCGAGCGGCTGAACCTGACCGGCCCGCATATCGGCTGCGAGACCTCGCATTGCGGCGCCTGCACCGTGACGCTCGACGGCAAGTCGGTGAAGGCCTGCACGATGTTCGTCGCCCAGGCCGACGGCGCCGAGATCACGACGATCGAGGGGATCGGCAGCCCCGATGCGCTGCACCCGCTGCAGGAGGCATTCCGTGAGCATCACGGCCTGCAATGCGGCTACTGCACGCCGGGGATGATCGTCCGGGCGATGAAGCTGCTGGAGGAGAACCCGAACCCGACCGAGGAGGAGATCCGCTTCGGCATGGCCGGCAATCTCTGCCGCTGCACGGGCTACCAGAACATCGTCAAGTCGATCCGCGCCGCCGCGGCCGAGATGAGTGCCGCCAAGGAGGCCGCGGAATGAACGAGATGACCCCCGATCGCGATACCCGCGTCGCGAACCTCAAGGGCCTCGGCTGCTCGCGCAAGCGCGTCGAGGACGTCCGCTTCACCCAGGGCAAGGGCAACTATGTCGACGACATCAAGATGCCCGGCATGCTGTTCGGCGACTTCGTGCGCTCGCCCTATGCGCACGCTCGGATAAAATCCATCGACACCTCAGCGGCCATGGAAGTCCCCGGCGTGCTGGCTGTTTTGACGGCAAAAGATCTTGAGCCGCTCGGACTGCATTGGATGCCGACGCTCGCGGGCGACAAGCAGATGGTGCTGGCCGATGGCAAAGTGCTGTTCCAGGGCCAAGAGGTGGCGTTCGTGGTAGCCGAAGATCGCTATGCCGACGCTGATG
>JBCBPG010000335.1:0-5439 GCA_039820865.1 Pseudomonadota bacterium | reverse complement strand
GGATCGAGAGCGACCGCGCCCCCGCCCATCCGGGCGACAGCGTGCTGGCGGGCGACACCGTCGCCGGCACCGTCACCTCCGCCGCCCGGGGTCACCGCACGGGCGAGAACCTGGCCATGGCCTTCCTCGACCCCGCCCACGCCCCCAACGGCCGCGCGATCGAGGCCCTGCCCCCGCTCGACATCCTCGTCCTCGGCGAACGCCTGCCCGCCCGGATCGTCGCGCCCGTCCGCCACGACCCCGAGGGCCTTCTGCCGCGACGCTGACGCAGGCCGGTGCGCGCCCCCGCCCGCGTCAGGATAACGCGCGAGGGGTAACCATCCTGCGAACGCTGCGGAGGCCATCGGCGCAACGCCGCGGATCCGGTGCAAGAGCAGTCTCCGACCGAACGGAAACGCCCGCCCTCGCGCCCTCCCACGTCATCGTTGCCGCGATCCCGTTACCTTTCAGCGAACGCTCATGGACCCGCGGACGCAACGGGATGTTCATCCGCCTGGGCCTATCCTGACGTGGGCGGGCAGGGCGCCCGTGCTCACGTCAGGTTGGAATGCGCTCTAGCGGATGGTTCAGCGAACCGTGCCCAACCTGACGCGGGCGGGAGCGGGAACAGGCCCCGCTCCCTGCGGCATCCTCAGGTGCCGGTGCTCGAGGTGATCTTGTTCTTGTGCAGGAGCGCCCCGATCGCGGCGCCGATCAGCGGGGCGACGATGAAGAGCCAGAGCTGCGCCAGCGCCGTCGGGCCCGCGAACAGCGCCGGGCCGATCGACCGCGCCGGGTTCACCGAGGTCCCCGTGATCGTGATGCCGACCAGGTGGATCATCGTCAGCGTCAGCCCGATCACCAGGCCCGCCATCGTCGCGTTCCCCTCCTCGGAGGTCACGCCCAGGATCACCACCAGGAAGATCGCCGTCGCGACCACCTCGAAGACGAAGGCACCGGCGATGCCGTAGCCCGCGCCATAGCCCTCGCCCCAGCCGTTCTGGCCGAGCCCGCCGTCATAGCCGCCCACCTGGCTCTGCACGATCAGGAAGATCACCAGCGCCGCGACGATGGCACCCACGACCTGGCCGATGACGTAGCCGATCAGGTCGCTCATCTCCATCCGCCCGGCCACGAAGCAGCCGAGGCTGACCGCCGGGTTCAGATGCGCGCCCGAGACCTGGCCGATCGAATAGGCCATCGCCACCACCGAGATACCGAAGGCCAGGCTGATGCCGGCGATGCTGATCGGGTCTTCCAGCCCGACCCCGCCGCCGGCCAGCACCGCGCTGCCGACACCAAAGAAGACCAGCGTGAAGGTACCCACCCCCTCGGCAATATACTTGTTCATGGCTCAACTCCTGGACCGGCCGACATCACCATGACGCCGGCAAACTTCACCCGGTCAGCGCCGCGCAATGTCGCCGGAACACGGGCGACGTCGCGCAGTCGATTGCGCTGGGTCAACTTGTCTGGAGGGGAACCGCGACGCGATCAAGTGACAGGTTCTTGGCGTCAGCCGTGACCGGCGGCCATCAGGGCGCCGCCGAACCGACCCCAAGGCCAAGCACCGGGCCCAAGAACCGAGCCCAATGATGGGGCCGGGCACCGTGCCCAGGCGCCCGGCCGAGCCCCCGGCGGGCCGGCGCGGGCGGGCGGGTGGGGCGTCGGCCCGCCGGGGGCGGTGGACCAGGCACCGACCCCGCCCGCGGCAGGACGGACGGCAGGCGCCACCGCGCCCGCCGTTCACGACGCCAGGCTGGTCTCCAGCTGTCGCTGGCCCGGCAGCTCGATGTTGATCTCCAGCGTCGACAGGTCGTCGCCGCGCTCGATCTTGATGTCGACGCTGTCGCTGCCGACCTTCATGTGCCGCTCGATCACCGCCATGATGTCCTTCTGCAGCATCGGCAGCACGTCGGGGCTGGCCCGGCCGGTACGCTCATGCGCCAGCAGGATCTGCAGGCGGTCCTTGGCGGTCTCGGCCGAACTGGCGGGGCGGGGCTTGCGGAAGAACCCGAACATGCTCACGCCGTCCTGCCCAGGAGCCGCGAGAACAGCCCGACCCGCTCGGCCGGCTGGATCCGCATCTCGAGCTGCTCGCCGATCAGCCGCGAGACCGCGTCGCCATAGGCCTTGGCCGCGTTCGAGCGGTCCTCGAAGATCACCGGCTGGCCGGTGTTCGAGGCACGCAGCACCGCCGGGCTCTCCGGCACGATGCCGAGCAGCGGGATCGACAGGATCTCCTCCACGTCGGCGATGCGCATCATCTCGCCCCTCTGGACCCGCCCCTCGTCATAGCGCGTGACCAGCAGATGCGGCTTGACCCCGCCGTCGCCGCGCTCGGCGCGCCGCGTCTTCGAGCTCAGAAGCCCCAGCACCCGGTCGCTGTCGCGCACCGACGAGACCTCGGGGTTGGTCACCACCACCGCCTCGTCGGCGAAGTACATCGCCAGATGCGCGCCCCGCTCGATGCCGGCGGGGCTGTCGCAGAGGATGTAGTCGAACTGCGTGCCCAGCTCCTCCAGCACCCGCTCGACCCCGTCCTGGGTCAGCGCGTCCTTGTCGCGGGTCTGGCTGGCGGCCAGGACATAGAGGTTGTCCAGCCGGCGGTCCTTGATCAGCGCCTGCTTCAGCTTGGCCTCGCCCTGGATCACGTTGATCAGGTCGAACACCACCCGGCGCTCGCAGCCCATGATGACGTCGAGGTTGCGCAGCCCCACGTCGAAGTCGATCACCACGGTCTTGTGGCCCCGCATCGCGAGACCCGCCCCGATCGCGGCAGTCGAGGTCGTCTTGCCGACGCCTCCCTTGCCGGACGTCACGACGATGATCTTGGCCATAACGGTCCCCTGTCCTGCTCTCTTGCCCGTCGTCCGACCGGTATCCCGGCCTCTGTCATGGGGCCTGTCCTGCCCCGTTCTCGTCCCGGCTGGCGGCCGCGCGCGCTAGCGCAGCGCCTCGATCAGCAGCCGGTCATCCTTGAGGAACGCCTGAACCCGTTGTCCGGTGACCTGGCGGCCGAGCCCCTCGCTGGTCTGATAGAGCCCCGCGATCGCGATCAGCTCGGCCTCGAGGCTGGTGCAGAAGATCCGCGCCCGCCGGTCGCCATCGACCCCCGCCAGCGCCCGGCCGCGCAGCGGCCCGTAGACATGGATGTTGCCCGTCGCGACCAGCTCGGCGCCCGAGCCGACCGGCGCGACCACGACCAGGTCGCCGTGCTCGGCGGTGATCCGCTGGCCCGAGCGTACCGGCTCGGTCACCAGCATCCCCGTCGGTGCCCCCGTCGGCGCACCCGCGCCCGGCGCCGCCTGCGCATCGCCCTGGCGCTGCACCTGGAGCGGCGACCGCGGCGACTGGGCCCCGGCCTGCGTCGTCCGGTCCCCGAATGCCTCGGGCCCGCGCCCATGCAGCGGTTCAGCCGGCCCACCAGCCGTCCGCGGCCCCGCGCCTTCAGTGGCCGCCTCGACCCGGCCGAGCGACGCCTCACGCCCCGGCGGCAGCGTCGCCACGCCCAGCGCATCGGCCGCCGCGCTCTGCGCGGCCGTCGCATTCTGGATCCCGATCGGCGTCAGCCGCCGCGCCCGCAACTGGTCAAGGAAGGCCGCCACCGCGTCGGCATCGCCAAAGCCCTCGGCCCCGCCGAGATCGACGACCAGCGGCGCGCTCGCCAGGAACTGCGGCGACTGGTGCACCAGCATGTCCAGCGAGGCGTAGAAGGCACCATCGACCGCCCCGTCCACCGGCAGGACGACCGCGGTCAGGAACCGACCTCTCAGCTGTAGGGGCTTGACCACGGTGGACATCGCCACCGCGCCATCCCGCGCGCTCGATACTCGCACGATCAGACCTGCCTCGACTGCTCGGCATCCTCTACGGAATGCTCCATGCCCTCGACGGTAGCCGTTTCCCCGGCCGAGTCCAAGCCCAAGTGACTTCAAGCCGCCTGTCCACAACATCTAGCGTCGGACGAAGGCACGGCCGCAGCCGGCAGCACGCTGACACGCGCTCTCAGGGCCGGCGCGGAACCCCCGGTGGATGCTGCGATTCCCCGGCCCCGCCACCGCGGCGAGGGGCGAGACAGAGCGGCCAGACCGCCGCCCCCGCGCATCCGCGCCCCACCCCGCGCGGCTCCCCCCGTCCGTCCCGAACCGGCACCGACGGACAGAATCATCGGCCATCCCCGATGCCCCCGCCACCACGCCACCTTCGGGGCAGCGGGTGGGCGATGCGAGCGCCCCGCGAGGGGCGGGAGCGGGGGCGCCCGCTGCGCCCGCCGTTCAGAGGATGTCGAGCCGCTCGGGCCCCGACGGCGGCGGACAGGCCCGGTCGATCGCCGCCATGGTCTCGGGCGAGAGGCGCCGCCCCGCCGCCGCCACCAGCGCCTCGACATGCGCCACCCGCCCCGCCTTGGGGATCGGCACCGCGCGGCCGGCCGTCAGGTGCCAGGCCAGCGCCAGGCCGGCCGGCGCCATCCCCTCGGCCTCGGCCACCGCGCGGAAGCCGGCACTGCGCCCCAGCCGGGCAGGCTCGATCGGCGTGTAGGCCATGCAGGCGATCCCCATCCGCTCCAGCGCCGGCAGAAGGTCGTGCTCGATCCCCCGCCGCGACGGGTTGTACATCACCTGGTTCACCTCGACCGCGTCGAGCAGCCCCTGCCGCTCCAGCCGCGCCAGCATGGCCGCATCGACATTGCTGACGCCAAAGGCCCGGATCTTGCCGGCCGCCTTCAGCCGCGCCGCCCCCTCCAGCGTCTCCTCGAAGGGCACCGAGCCCGGCCAGTGCAGGAGATACAGCTCAAGCCGGTCGGTCCCCAGCCGCCTCAGCGATGCCTCGCAGGCCGCCGCCATCCCCGCCCGGTCGGCGTTCCAGGGATAGACCTTGGAGACCAGGAACAGCCCCTCGCGGTCGAGCCCCGCCAGCGCCTCGCCCAGCAGGTCCTCGGTATCGCCCTCGCCATACATCTCGGCCGTGTCGACATGGGCGATGCCGAGCGCGATGGCCAGGCGCACCGCCGCGATCTCCGCGCCGCGCTGGCCCGCCACCTCGCCCATCTTCCAGGTGCCGAGCCCCAGCCCCGGCATCTCGAGCCCGGAGCGGAGCCGCACCGTGCCGCCCGGCGCGCTCACGCCGCCAGCCCTGGCCGGCCGGCCCGCTCGGCTTCCAGCACCGCCACGAGGTCGGCCACCACCGGCATCACCGGGTTCGCCTTCATCGAGGAGGACGCCAGCGACGCCTCCGCCAGCGACGCCTCCTCGCCCGCGCCATGCCCCATCTCGCCCAGCACCGGCAGCCCGCGCGCACGCGACCAGTCCGCCAGCGCCTCGAAGGCCGCCTCGGGCGCCGTGCCCAGCGCCTCCCCGATCATCGCCTGCACCCGCGCGATCCGGTCGCGGCGCAGCGGATCCGTCACCAGCCGCGCGTTCATCGCCAGCACGAAGGGCAAGAGCCGCCCGCAGATCG
>JBCBPG010000334.1:0-5447 GCA_039820865.1 Pseudomonadota bacterium | reverse complement strand
CCTCTAGCGCGGATTCCGACCGGATGGAAACGCCGCGCTCTCGCGCCCTCCCGCGTCATCGTTGCCCCGATCCCGTTACCATTCAGCGAACGCTGCTCGGTGCTCGGACGCAACGGGATGTTCATTGGCGTCGGCCTATGCTGACGCGGGAGGGCAGGGCACCCATACTCACGTCCGGTTGGAACATGCTCTAGCGCCTGGCGCTCTGCCCGCGCCGTACTGCCCCCCGGGGTTCGCCCCCGCCCGGCCCAAGCGGGTGGGCGGGCGGGGCGCGGGCCGGGCGGGGGCGGAGCCCGGGGGCGCCCGATGGCGGACGGCAGCGTCGTTTTTCGTCTCGCGGATGTCGCAAACATTGTGCTTCGCTGCACAACGCCCTAGCCCACGGGGATTGGCGACCCAGGTCGGTCGCGGGGAAGGCAGGGGCAGAGGGCGGCAGGGCGCCGCCGGCCCCCGGGGAGCTGGGCGATGAGCGAGACGGATATCGCGGCGCATGCCGCGCGGCGCATCCTGGTGCTGGACGGGCCGATGGGCACGATGATCCAGGTGCACAAGCCGGACGAGGCGACCTATCGCGGCGCCCGTTTCGCCGACCATCCGCAGGATGTCGGCGGCAACAACGAGCTGCTGACGCTGACCCAGCCGGCGATGATCCGCGCCATCTACGAGGCCTATCTCGAGGCCGGCGCCGACATCATCTGCACCAACACCTTCTCGGCCAACCGGGTCAGCCAGGCGGATTACGGGCTCGAGGACCTCTCGGGCGAACTCAACCGCGAGGCGGCGCGGCTGGCGCGCGAGGCCTGCGATGCGCTCGCCACGCCGGATCGGCCGCGCTGGGTGGCCGGCGCCATCGGGCCCACCAACCGCACCGCCTCGATCAGCCCGGACGTCAACGACCCTGGCTTCCGTAACGTCACCTTCGACGAGCTCGCCGCCGCCTATCGCGAGGCGGCCGAGGCGCTGATCGAGGGCGGCGTCGACCTGCTGCTGGTCGAGACGATCTTCGACACGCTGAACGCCAAGGCGGCGCTGCATGCGATCGAGAGCCTGCGCGACGCGGGCGTGGCGGTGCCGCCGGTTATGATCTCCGGCACCATCACCGACCGCTCGGGCCGCACGCTGACCGGCCAGACGCCCGAGGCCTTCTGGGTCTCGATGGCCCATGCGCGGCCGTTCTCGATCGGGCTCAACTGTGCGCTCGGCGCGGCCGAGATGCGCCAGCACCTGCGTGCCCTGGCCGAGGTGGCCGACTGCCTGATCAGCGCCTATCCCAATGCCGGGCTGCCGAACGAGATGGGCGGCTATGACGAGGAGCCGCCCGAGACCGCCGGCCATCTCGGCCGCTGGGCGGCGGAGGGGCTGGTCTCGATCGTCGGCGGCTGCTGCGGCACGACGCCCGCCCATATCCGCGCCATCGCCGAGGCGGTCGAGGGCCACGCCCCCCGCGCGCCGCGCGCCCCCGCGCCCTGGCTCCGCCTCTCGGGCCTCGAGATGTTCGAGCTCAAGCCCGAGGAGGACGCGGCGTGAGCGCCCTCAGGCCCTCTCCCCCGGCCCCTCTCCCGCGGGGAGAGGGGGGCGGACCCCTCACCGCCTCGACCCACCCTTGCCGGCGGGGCGCGCCGTCGCGGCCGCGCACCCCCCTCCGCTCCGGAGGGGGGCCGGGGGGGAGGCTTCCGACGCCCGCCACAGGAGACGCCACATGACCACCGGACGCTTCATCAACATCGGCGAGCGGACCAACGTCACGGGCTCCGCCAGGTTCAAGAAGCTGATCATGGAGGGCGACTTCCCCGCCGCGGTCGAGGTCGCGCGCGACCAGGTCGAGAACGGCGCCCAGATCATCGACGTCAACATGGACGAGGGCCTGCTCGACAGCGAGCGGGCGATGACGACCTTCCTCAACCTCATCGCCGCCGAACCCGACATCTCCCGCGTCCCCGTCATGATCGACAGCTCCAAGTTCGAGGTGATCGAGGCCGGGCTCAAATGCGTGCAGGGCAAGCCGGTCGTGAACTCGATCAGCCTCAAGGAGGGCGAGGACGCCTTTCTCGAGCAGGCCCGCACCGTCCGCCGCTTCGGCGCCGCGGTCGTCGTCATGGCCTTCGACGAGGACGGGCAGGCCGAGACGGCCGAGCACAAGTTCGCCATCGCCGAGCGTGCCTATCACGCGCTGATCGACAGGGCGGGCTTTCACCCCTGGGAGATCATCTTCGACCCCAACATCTTCGCCGTCGCCACCGGCATCCAGGAGCATGACGACTACGCCGTCGCCTTCTTCGACGCGACGCGCATGATCAAGCAGCGCCTGCCCCACGCGCTCGTCTCGGGCGGGCTCTCCAACGTCTCGTTCTCGTTCCGCGGCAACAACCCGGTGCGCGAGGCGATGCACTCGGCCTTCCTCTACCACGCGATCCGCGCGGGCCTGGACATGGCGATCCTCAACGCCGGCCAGATCACCGTCTACGACGACATCCCCGACGAGCTGCGCGACCATGTCGAGGACGTCCTCCTCAACCGCCGCGCCGACAGCACCGACCGCCTGCTCGCCATCGCCGACAAGTACCGCGGCTCGGGCGAGGCGCAGAAGAAGGCCGACCCCAAGTGGCGCGAGGCCCCGGTCGAGGCCCGCCTCTCCCACGCCCTCATCCACGGCATCACCGATTTCGTCGTCGACGACACCGAGGAGGCGCGCCAGAAGGCCACCCGCCCCCTCGAGGTCATCGAGGGCCCGCTGATGGACGGCATGAACACCGTCGGCGAGCTCTTTGGCGCCGGGAAGATGTTCCTGCCCCAGGTGGTGAAATCGGCGCGGGTGATGAAGACCGCCGTCGGCCATCTCATCCCCTTCATGGAGGCCGAGAAGGCCGCCGCGGGCGACACCAGCGCCAAGGGCCGCATCCTGATGGCCACCGTGAAGGGCGACGTCCACGACATCGGAAAGAACATCGTCGGCGTCGTGCTCGCCTGCAACAACTACGACGTCGTCGACATGGGCGTGATGGTCCCGACCGAGGACATCGTCCAGAAGGCGATCGACGAGAAGGTCGACGTCGTGGGCCTCTCGGGCCTGATCACACCCTCGCTCGACCGCATGGTCGATGTCGCCGCGGCGATGCGCGAGGCGGGGCTCGACCTGCCGCTGCTGATCGGCGGCGCGACAACCTCGAAAAAGCACACGGCGCTTCGCATCGCGCCCGAATACGCCAACGGCGTGATCCATGTGGACGACGCGTCCAAGGCCGTGGGCGTCGTCTCGCGCCTCCTGTCGAAGGACCGCGCGCCCCAGTTCCTGGCCGAGGTGGCCGAGGAGCAGGCCCGCACCGCCGGCCGCGCCGCCGACCGCGAGCGTCCGACCACGCCCATCGCCGAGGCCCGCGCCAACGCCTTCCCCTTCGGCGACCACGCGCCCGAGCGCCCCGCCGTCAGCGGCGTCCAGGCCGTCGACGTCGCGGTCGCGGATCTCGTCCCCTTCATCGACTGGTCGCCCTTCTTCTGGACCTGGGAGATGAAGGCCCTCTACCCGCAGATCCTCGAACACCCGGAACTTGGCCCCGAGGCGCGCGACCTCTTCGACAACGCCCAGGCCATGCTCGCCCGGATCGTGTCCGAGCGCTGGTTCGCCCCCCGCGCCGTCATCGGCCTCTGGCCGGCCAACCGCGACGGCGACGACATCACCGTCTGGACGGGCGAGGACCGGGCGAGCCCCGCCGCCACCCTCCACATGCTCCGCCAGCAGGGCGCCAAGTCCGGGGACCGCGCCAGCTTCTGCCTGTCGGATTTCGTGGCGCCCGCGGGCGCGGCTGACTGGGTCGGCGGCTTCGCCGTCACCTCCGGCCCGGAAGTCCACGCCATCGCCGACCGGCTCAAGGGCGAGGGCAACGACTACGACGCCATCATGGTCCAGGCGCTGGCCGACCGGCTGGCCGAGGCGATGGCCGAATACGTCCATGCCCGCGTGCGGCGCGAGTTCTGGGGCTATGCCGCCGCCGAGGACC
Organism: Pseudomonadota bacterium; assembly: GCA_039820865.1. GTDB lineage: Bacteria > Pseudomonadota > Alphaproteobacteria > Rhodobacterales > Rhodobacteraceae > Thermohalobaculum. Next base: position 1,452 of record JBCBPG010000334.1, on the reverse strand, counting down.
TCGCCAACGAGGCGCTCATTGCCGAGAAGTACCGCGGCATCCGCCCCGCCCCCGGCTATCCCGCCTGCCCGGACCACACCGAGAAGCGCACGCTCTTCCGCCTGCTGGACGCCGAGCGCCATACCGGCCTCACGCTGACCGAGAGCTGCGCGATGTGGCCGGCCGCCTCGGTCTCGGGCCTCTACCTCGCGCACCCGCAGGCGCAGTACTTCGGCGTCGGCCGGGTCGGGCGCGACCAGATGGCCGACTATGCCGCGCGCAAGGGCATGGACCTGGCCGAGGCCGAACGCTGGCTCGCCCCCAACCTCGCCTACCAGCCCGGCCGCCCCGCCGCGGCCCAGGCAGCGGAGTAGCCGGCGCCCCCGGGCGGCGTTCCATGGCCGCCCGGGGCGCTTCGCGAGCGTTGACCGTGCCGAAAGGCCGCCGGGCGCATGCCCGTTAAACGTTGCGCCGCATCGCGGCGGGCGCTAGGTCGCGCGACGGGGGGCCGGCAATCCGGCCGATGAGATCGAGGGCGCACCGGGCGGTGCGGCCCTCTGCCATGAGGAGATCGCCCATGTCGCTCGCCGAGACCGTTCCGGGCACCGACTACGTCGTCAAGGACATCACCCAGGCCGATTACGGCCGCATCGAGATCACGATCGCCGAGACCGAGATGCCGGGCCTGATGGTCTGCCGCGAGGAGTTCGCCGAGAGCCAGCCGCTCAGGGGCGCGCGCATCGCGGGCTCGCTGCACATGACGATCCAGACCGCCGTGCTGATCGAGACGCTGACCGCGCTCGGCGCCGAGTGCCGCTGGGCGTCGTGCAACATCTTCTCGACCCAGGACCACGCGGCGTCGGCCATCGCCGCCTCGGGCACGCCGGTCTTCGCCGTCAAGGGCGAGACGCTGGAGGAGTACTGGGACTACTGCGACCGCATCTTCGACTTCGAGGACGGCGCGAACATGATCCTCGACGACGGCGGCGACGCCACGATGTACATCATTCTCGGCTGCCGCGCCGAGGCCGGCGACACCGCCTTCCTCGACAAGCCGGGCTCGGAGGAGGAGGAGTACCTCTTCGCCCAGATCCGCAAGCGCATGGCCGCCGCCCCCGGCTGGTTCGCCAAGCAGCGCGACCTGATCAAGGGCGTCTCCGAGGAGACGACGACCGGCGTCAACCGCCTCTACCAGCTCGCCAAGCGCGGCGAACTGCCGTTCCCGGCGATCAACGTGAACGACAGCGTCACCAAGTCGAAGTTCGACAACAAGTACGGCTGCAAGGAGAGCCTCGTCGACGGCATCCGCCGCGCCACCGACGTGATGATGGCCGGCAAGATCGCGGTTGTCTGCGGCTATGGCGACGTCGGCAAGGGCTCGGCCGCGTCGCTCGCCGGCGCCGGCGCCCGCGTCCTGGTGACCGAGACCGACCCGATCTGCGCGCTCCAGGCCGCGATGGACGGCTTCGAGGT
>JBCBPG010000333.1:0-5448 GCA_039820865.1 Pseudomonadota bacterium | reverse complement strand
GGCGGACGAGCCGCAGGTCGCCCTCGACCACGGCGCAGGGGCGGCCGTACGGGCGCGCTGAACGGGGCCCCGTGGGCGGGCATGGCCCCTGGGACCGCGCCGTGCCGGCCCGTCAGCGACCCCAGGTCCATCGGCGGGGGCCCGGGCCGCACGAAGCGGTCGATCCGGTCGCGCGACGGGTCCCGGTGCGCGGGCGTCAGCGCGATCGCCGGCGCCGCCCCCGACCCGCTGGCCTGCCGTGTGCGGCCGCTGATCGACAACACGCAGCTCGGTCGTCAGGAAGCGCGGCTTCTCGACGCTGCCTTCCTTCCATCCTCGTGCCATGGCTCGCCCCTGCGCTCCCTCGCGCGGACCGCCCGTCTGCTGCGTCCACCCGGCACCGTTCGCGGGCGACGGGGCGAGGGCCCGACCGTTGTCGCCGCCCTCGCCGCGAGACGAGACCGTGCCCCGAGACCCGACCGTGCCCCGCGCCGGCCGTTGATGCAGGGCAAGGCGCGGTCCGTCCCGGGCGGGTAATCGACCCTACCGTTTCGTGCAGCGCTGGACACATCATGCCGATCTCCCGGGCGGCGCTCATCCTCGGTGCCCTCTTGGCCACCGCGGCCGTCGCCACCTATCTCACGCTCGCCAGCGAGGACGACGGGCTGCCGCCCGGGTTCGCGCGGGGCAACGGCCGGCTCGAGGCCGAGCATGTCGAGATCGCCCCCAGGCTCGCGGGCCGGGTCGACCGCGTGCTCGCCGAGGAGGGCGACCTGCTCGAGGCCGGCACCGCGCTCGTCGAGATGGACACCGAAGAGCTGGAGGCGCTGCTCGACCGGGCGAAGGCCGAGCTTGCGCTCGCCCGCCAGACGAAGGCCGAGGCCGAGGCGGTCGTGCTCCAGCGCCGGAGCGAGCGCCGCCTCGCCGAGCACGGGCTCGAACGCGCGCGCCGCCTCCTCGGCAGCAGCCACATCGCCGAGGCCGTCTTCGAGGAACGCGAGACGGCCCAGCAGGTGGCCGAGGCCGTGCTGGGCGCGGCGCAGGCGCGGGTCGCGACCGCCGAGAGCCAGATCGCCGCCGCCGCGGCCGGGGTCCGCCAGATCGCCGCGAAGATCGCCGACAGCACGCTGTTCGCGCCGATGCCGGGGCGCGTCCTCTACCGCCTGGCCGAGCCGGGCGAGGTCGTCGATGCGGGCGGGCCCATCCTGACGCTCCTCAGCCTCGAGAAGGTTTACATGGAGGTCTTCCTGCCGGCGCGCGAGGCCGGGCTGCTGGCGATCGGCGCCGAGGCGCGGATCGTCCTCGACGCGCTGCCCGACTATGCCATCCCCGCCACCGTCAGCTTCGTCTCGCCCGAGGCGCAGTTCACGCCGAAGCAGGTCGAGACGCTGGACGAGCGCGAGAAGCTGGTCTTCCGCGTCCGCGTCCGGATCCCGCCCGAGCTGGTCGCTGGGCGGATCCGGCACGTCAAGACGGGGCTGCGCGGCGTCGCGGTCGTCAGGCTCGATGCGCGCGCCGCCTGGCCCGAGGCGCTGGAGCGCCGGATCCCGCCCGAGCTGTTCGAGTGATCGCCACCGGCGCATCGGAGCCGGTCCGGATCGCGGGGGTGACGCACCGCTACGGCCGCGTCACGGCGCTGGACGGTCTCTCGCTCGACCTGCCGGCGGGCCGGCTCGTCGGCCTGGTGGGGCCGGACGGTGTGGGCAAGTCGACGCTGCTCGGCCTGGTCGCCGGGGCCAAGGCGCTGCAGGCCGGCCGCATCGAGGTACTGGGCGGCCCGATCGACGCGCCCGCCCACCGCGCCCGCATCTGCCCCTCGATCGCCTTCATGCCGCAGGGCCTCGGCCGCAACCTCTATGCCGAGCTCTCCGTGCGCGAGAACCTCGAATTCTTCTCGCGCCTCTTCGGCCAGGGCGCGGCGGAGCGCGAGGCCCGGATCGCCTCGCTGCTGTCGGCCACCGGCCTCGCCCCCTTCGCCGGGCGGCTGATGGGCCAACTCTCGGGGGGGATGAAGCAGAAGCTCGGCCTGTGCTGCGCACTGATCCACGATCCTGCGCTGCTGGTGCTGGACGAGCCGACGACCGGGGTCGATCCGCTCTCTCGGCGCCAGTTCTGGGCGCTGATCGCTGCGATCCGCGCCCGGCGCCCGGGCCTCGGGGTGCTGGTCTCCACCGCCTACATGGAGGAGGCCGAGCGCTTCGACTGGATCGTGGCGATGGATGCCGGGCGCGCGCTCTTCCAGGGCAGCCCGGCCACGCTCAAGGGCGACGCGGACAGGCTCGAGACCGCCTATCGCCGCCTCCGCGACCCCGGCGCTGCAACCGTCGCCCCCCCGATCCCGCCGCGCCCGGCCGGCGACGAGGTGCCCGTCATCACCGCCCGTGGCCTCACCCGGCGTTTCGGCGGCTTCACCGCGGTCGACGGTGTCGATTTCGAGATCCGGCGGGGCGAGATCTTCGGCTTCCTGGGCTCGAACGGCTGCGGCAAGTCGACGACGATGAAGATGCTGACCGGGCTCCTGCCGGCCAGCGCGGGCGAGGCGCTGCTCTTCGGCCGCCCGGTCGATGCGCGCGACCGCGCGGCCCGGCGCGACATCGGCTACATGAGCCAGGCCTTCTCGCTCTATGGCGAGCTGACGGTGCGCCAGAACCTGCGCCTGCATGCCCGGATCTTCGAGCTGGCGGACCGCGAGGCGCGCATCGCCGCGCTGACCCGGCGCTTCGGCCTCGCCGCCCATCTCGACAGCCTGGCCGATGCCCTGCCGCTCGGCATCAAGCAGCGTCTCTCGCTGGCGGTTGCGGTGATCCACCGCCCGCGCGTGCTGATCCTCGACGAACCGACATCGGGCGTGGACCCCGAGGCGCGCGACGCCTTCTGGGCGCTCCTGGCCGAGCTTTCGCGGGGCGAGGGCGTCACGATCTTCGTCTCAACCCATTTCATGGCCGAGGCCGAGCGCTGCGACCGGGTCTCGCTGATGCATGCCGGCCGGGTCCTCGCCATGGGCACGCCCGCGGCGCTGATCCGCCAGGCCCGCACCGCCACGCTGGAGGAGGCCTTCGTCGCCGCGCTCGAGGCGGCCGAGCCGCCCGCCCCTGTCAGCGCGCCGGAGGTGCCGGCCGGGGCCCGGCCGTCGCGCCTGGGCGCGGGCGCGGGGCGCGCGGCGGCCTATGCGCTGCGCGAGACGGTCGAGGTGCTGCGCGATCCCGTGCGCCTCGCCTTCGCCTTCGTCGGCCCGATGCTCCTGATGCTGGTCTTCTGCTTCGGCATCACCCTCGACATCGAGGAGCTGGACGTCGCCGTCCTCGACCTCGCCCAGGGGCCGGAGAGCCGGGCCTATGTCGCCGAGATCGAGGGCTCGCGCTACTTCCACCCGACCCGGCCGCTCGCCTCGGCCGCGGAAGGGCGCCATCGCCTCACCGCTGGCGAGGTCTCGCTGGTCGTCGAGCTGCCGCCGGATTTCGGGCGCCGGCTCGCGACGGGCGAGGCGACCGAGGTCATGGCCACCATCGACGGCGCCATCCCCTTCAAGGGCGAGACGGTCGAGGGCTATGTCGCCGGCCTGCACCAGAGCTTCCTCGACCGCCGCGCCCGCGAGACCGGCACCGGCGTCGCGCCGCTCGCCCGGATAGAGCCGCGCTTTCGCTACAACCAGGGTTTCGAGAGCATCGCCGCGATGGCGCCCGCGATGCCGGCGATCCTGCTGGCCTGGCTGCCCGCGGTGCTGGCCGCCGTGAGCGTCGCGCGCGAGCGCGAGCTGGGCTCGGTCACCAACTTCTACGTCACGCCGACGACCCGGGTCGAGTTCCTGGTGGGCAAGCAGCTGCCCTACATCGCCATCGCCTTCGCCAATTTCCTGGTCCTGGCGGCGATGATCGTCCTGGTCTTCGACGTGCCGCTCAAGGGTGACCCCCTGCCTCTCGCGCTCGGCGCGCTCCTCTATGTCTGGGCCAGCACGTCCTTCGGGCTGCTGATGGCGACGATGACGGCCAGCCAGGTCGCCGCGGTCTTTGCCACGACGATCCTCTGCATCATCCCGACGATCCAGTTCTCCGGCCTGATGCAGCCGGTCTCGACGCTCGAGCCGGGGGCGCAGGTGGTCGGCGCGCTCTGGCATGCCTCGCATTTCCTCCACCTCGCTGTCGGGGCCTTCACCAAGGGGCTCGGCTGGGAGGCGCTGCTGCCCGACATCCTGGCGCTCGCCTGCTTCGGCCCCGCGCTCACGCTCCTCGCCGCGATCTCGCTCCGCGCGCAGGAGCGCTGAGATGCGGCGGGCGCGGCGCATCTTCTGGCTGGGGCTGAAGGAGATGATCAGCCTGCGGCGCGACTGGGTGATGATGGCGCTGCTCGTCTGGTCCTTCGCCCTGGCCCCGGTGGTCGAGGCGACGGGCGTCTCGACCTCGGTCAACAATGCCTCGATCGCCTTCGCCGACGAAGACAGCAGCGCCCTGTCGCGAGCGCTCTCCGCCGCGTTCTTCCCGCCCGAGTTCCAGCCCGTCGTCCAGATCCCGCCAGGCAGCGGGCCGGCGCGGATGGATGCCGGCCAGTTTCTCTTCGTCGTCGCCGTGCCGCCGGGGTTCGAGGCCGACCTTCGCGCGCGCCGCATGCCCGAGATCCAGGTGCTGATCGACGCCACCGCGATGGAGCAGGCCGGCATCGGTGCCACCTACATCGCCAGCATCCTCGGCCGCGAGATCCGGCGCTTTGCCGTCGACGCCGACCTCGCCCGGCCCGAGCCCGTCGCGCTGGTGGTCCACAGCGCCTTCAACCCCAACCGCGACACCGTGCAGTTCGCCGCCATCGTCTCGCTCATCGGCCAGATCATGTGGCTGACGACGATCCTGACGGGCGCCGCGATGATCCGCGAGCGCGAGCACGGGACGATCGAGCACCTGCTCGCCATGCCGCTCACGCCCTTCGACATCGCGGCCGCCAAGATCTGGGCGAACGCGGCCGTCGTCATGGCCGCAGCGGTCCTGTCGCTCGTCGTCGTGCTCGAGGGGATGCTCGATGTCACCATCGCGGGCTCCCGGGCGCTCTTCATCGCCAGCCTGGCGCTCTACCTCTTCAGCGCGACGGCGCTTGGCGTCTTTCTCGCCACGCTGGCCCGCTCGATGGCGCAGTTCGCGCTCCTCGTCATGCTGACGATCCTGCCGATGCTGATGCTCTCGGGTGGCGAGACCCCGGTCGAGGGCCAGCCCGACTGGCTGCAGGTCGCCACGCTCCTGCTGCCGTCGCGCCACTTCATGGCGTCGAGCCAGGCGATCGTCCACAAGGGCGCGGGGCTCGACGTGGTCTGGCCCGAGATCCTCTCGATCGCCGTGCTGGGCACGCTGCTCCTTGCGCTGAGCCTGCTGCTGTTCCGCCGCTCCGTCGCCGAGCGCGGCTGACGCCCCCGATCGGCCCTGCGTCCCGCTAGAGCATTTTCTTGTCGCCAGACTGAGTCAGTCTGGCTGGCAAATGCTCTAGCGG
>JBCBPG010000332.1:0-5468 GCA_039820865.1 Pseudomonadota bacterium | reverse complement strand
CTTGCGGCGCGGCGTTACACGCATCCTGCGGCATGGCTAATACCGGTCCCGCCGGGCGACCCCGCAGGATGCATCGCGGCGACCAGCCGCGATTCCGCCGACCTCGCGGTGTCACGACTGGCGGGAGCGGGCGCTCTCGATCATGTCCTCGTACTGGCCGCGGGCGCGGAAGCGGACGAGGTAGGTCTCGATGATCGCCTCGGGCGCCTCGGGCGCGATCCCGAGATCGGCGAAGCCCTTCGCGCCCTCCGAGACCACGTTGTCCGCGCCCAGCAGCTTGACCTGGTCCACGGTCAGCGGCGGCTCGGGCAACAGCTGCATGACGCTGGCCTGCAGCCGCGCGATCGGCACCGGCAGGTCGAGGATCAGGCGCTTGCGCCGCACCGCCCTGAGCGTCAGGGCCACCAGCTCGCGGAAGGTGTAGACGTTGGGCCCGCCCAGTTCGTAGACGCCCGGCGCCACCTCGCCCGCCAGCGCCTTCTCCGCCGCCTCGGCCACGTCGTCGACATGGACCGGCTGGAAGCGCGTCGCGCCCGAGACCACCGGCAGCACCGGCGAGAAGCGGGCCATCGAGGCGAAGCGGTTGAAGAACCCGTCCTCGGGCCCGAAGACGACCGAGGGGCGCAGGATCGTCGCCTCGGGATAGTCGGCCAGCACCGCCGCCTCGCCCTCGGCCTTGGTGCGGGCATAGTCGGCGCCGGTCGCGGGGTCCGCGATCGCCGAGACCAGGAGGAAGCGGCCGACGCCCGCGGCCCGGGCCGCCGCGGCCGCGAGGCGCGGCCCCTCGGCCTGCGTCGCCTCGAAGGTGTTCCTGCCCGCGTTGAACAGCACGCCGACCGAGTAGACCACGGCATCGCTGCCCGCGATCACGCGCGCCAGCGAGGCCGCGTCGCGGACATTGCACTGCACCGGCTCGACCTGGCCGACGACGCCGTAGGGCCGGACGAAATGCGCGTCGTTCGGCCGGCGGCAGGCGACGCGCACCCGCCAGCCGCGCCTGGCCATGCGCCGCGCGATGTAGCGGCCGACGAAGCCGGAGCCGCCGATGATGGTGACGATGGGGGCGTCGTTGGTCATGGGCGTCTCCTCGGCGCTCTCCTGCGCGGGCTCCCGGGGGCCTGCCGGGTGCCGCCGGTGACCGAGGTTTGCCGGGGCCACGCGCGTTTGTCGAGCGCGGCAGGGTCGCGCCCGGACCGCGAGCCGGCGGGCCGCGTCCGTAACACTCGGTTCCGTAACGCTCCGTTCAGGGCCGAAAGCTATGGCTGGACACGTTGACAGCGGCCGGTCGCCTCGCTAACTCCGCGCCACCGCCGGCTCAGGCCGGTCACGGACCGTCGCACATGCCCAGGTGGCGGAATTGGTAGACGCGCCAGCTTCAGGTGCTGGTTCCCGTATGGGAGTGGAAGTTCGAGTCTTCTCCTGGGCACCAGCCGCCCCACACAACGAGTGAGAGGCGGAGGGACATGACGATCACGCTTCACCAGGGTGACCTGCCCGACGGGCTGGACCTTGGGCCCATCGTGGCGATCGATACCGAGACGATGGGGCTCAACCCCCATCGCGACCGGCTGTGCCTGATCCAGATGTCCTCGGGCGACGGGACGGCGCACCTGGTGCAGGTCGCGCGCCCGGTCGAGGGCCGGATCGCGCCGGCGCCGAACCTGCAGCGGATGCTGGCCGACCCGGCCGTGCTGAAACTCTTCCATTTCGGCCGCTTCGACATCGCGGTGCTGGCGCAGGCCTATGGCACCGTCGCGCGGCCGGTCTGGTGCACCAAGATCGCGTCCAAGCTGACGCGCACCTTCACCGACCGCCACGGCCTGCGCGTGCTCTGCCAGGACCTGATCGGCGTCGACATCTCGAAGCACCAGCAGTCGAGCGACTGGGGCGCCGGGACGCTGACGGATCCGCAGCTGGAATACGCGGCGTCGGACGTGCTCTACCTGCACCGCCTCCGCGAGGTGCTGGCCGGCCGGCTCGCGCGCGAGGGGCGGACGGCGCTGGCCGAGGCCTGCTTCGGCTTTCTGCCGGACCGCGCGCTGCTGGACCTGGCCGGCTGGGAAGAGCCCGACATCTTCAGCCACTGAACCGGCCCGCGCGCGCCGGCGACGGCCGGGACCCGGGGGTGACGCAGGGACCCCGGGGGTGACGCGCGGACCATTGTGCCGCGCGGCACTGGAGCCGACGCGCCGGCTGCTCTATCTGGCAGTGCCGGGCGTCGGAAGCGCACTGTCCGGTCGTTGGGACGGACGGGGTCGCGGCACCTCGCGGGGGCTGCGATGGACCGGCCCCAGGGAGACCCCCGGGGAGGCGGAGCGATCATGACGCAGGCGAGCGCGAGGTCCCCGGCGGGCGCGGTGCACGGGGTGGCGGTCGGCGAGGACGCCGATGCGCTGGCGGCCGGCAAGCGCGTGCTGAGGGCCGAGGCCGAGGCGCTGGCGGGCTTTGCCGAGACGCTGGACGCGCATTTCGTGGCCGCGGTCGACTGCATCCTGGGCGCCAGGGGCCGGGTCATCGTCTCGGGCATGGGCAAGTCGGGGCATGTGGCGCGCAAGATCGCGGCGACGCTGGCCTCGACCGGCACGCCCGCGCATTTCGTCCACCCGGCCGAGGCCAGCCACGGCGATCTCGGCATGATCACGCCGGCCGACGTGGCGCTGGTGCTCTCGAACTCGGGCGAGACGCGCGAGCTGACGGACGTGATCGCGCATACGCGGCGCTTCGCGATCCCGCTGATCGGCGTCGCCTCGCGGCCGCAGTCGACGCTGCTCAAGGCCGCCGACATCGCGATCGCGCTGCCGCAGGTGCCCGAGGCGGGGCCGGGCTCGGTCGCGCCCACGACCTCGACGACGCTGACCATCGCGCTCGGCGACGCGCTGGCGGTCGCGCTGATGGAGCGGCGCGGCTTTACCGTCGAGACCTTCCGGCTGTTCCACCCGGGCGGCAAGCTGGGCGCGCAGCTGGTGTCGGTGGGCGAGCTGATGGCGCGCGGCCCGCGGCTGCCGCTGGTGCGCCACGACACGCCGATGAGCGAGGCGCTGCTGGTCATGTCGTCCAAGGGTTTCGGCGTGGCGGGGCTGGTCGATGCCGAGGGGCGGCTGGTCGGCATCATCACCGACGGCGACCTGAGGCGTCACCTCGACGGGCTGATGGACCGGCGCGCCGACGAGGTGGCGACGCCGGGTCCGTCGACGATCCGCCCCGACCGCCTGGCGCAGGAGGCGCTGCGGATCATGAACGAGAACAAGATCACCTGCCTGTTCGTGACCGAGAGGGCGGGACCGGCCCATCCGCTGGGACTGATCCACGTGCACGACCTGCTGAATGCCGGCATCGATGCGCCGGCGGCGGCCGATCCCGCCACGGCCGCCCCCGCCAGGGTCGCGGATCGCTGAGATGAACGGCGGGCGCGACACGACCCTGGACCGGCACGGCGAGGGGCCCAACGAGAGGCACGACCAGAGCCACGGCGAGAAACACGGCGAGAGATCCGGCGGTCTCGACCCCGTGGCCGAGCGGGCGGCGCCGCGGGGGGCCGAGGCGCGCGCGCTGAAGCAGCGCCAGCGGCGGCTCCGCCACTACAGCCGGTTCGTGCGCGTCGCCAAGATCCTGCTGCCGCTGGCGGCGATGGGGGTGCTGGCCTCGATCTTCCTCAGCGGCCAGCCGCGCCCGGGGCTGGAGGACATGCTGAGCGCCGAGGAGATCGCCCGCCTCGGCGCGGGGCTGCGCCTGGACAGCCCGCGCTTTGCCGGGCGCACCGAGGATGGCAACCCTTTCATGCTGTCGGCCGAGGCGGCGGTGCCGGACGGGCCGCTGGCCGAGGAGATCGCGCTCGAGGCCCCGCGCGGGCAGCTGACGCTGGCCGACGGGCGGCGGCTGACCGCGATCGCCGAGGGCGGCATGATGCGCCGCGCGGCCGAGACGCTGACGCTGGAGGGCGGCGTGACGCTGGCGAGCGAGGACGGCTACCGCTTCGAGACCGAGCGGCTGACGCTGGATTTCGAGAGCCGCAGCGCCCGCGCGCCCGGCGCGGTCGTCGGCACGATGGACGGGACCGACGGGCGCGGGCGTCTCGAAGCGGGACGCTTCCTGATGGAGGGGATGCCCGGTACGGGCGACGGGTCGGGCGAGGACGACGGGACGGGCGTGCGCCTGATCTTCGACGGTGGCGTCCGCGTCCTGTTCACACCGCCCTAAAGCCACTAGGTAACGTCTGCGTCTGGCGCGCCTGAGCGGCCCTGTCACCCGCCGCTGGCGCGCCCAACCGAGGGCGGCCCACGGGCTGCCGGCACGACCGGAGGAGCCATGCGCCGCCCCACCACGCGAACCGCCGCCCACGCATCCGCCGCCGTCATCGCCGTGCTTGCGGCGCTGGAGCCCGCGATCGCGCAGCAGGACAGCCCCTTCGGCGGCTTCAAGCACGACAACACCCAGCCGATCGAGATCACCTCGGACGCGCTGGAGGTGCAGCAGGCGAACAACCTGGCGATCTTCTCGGGCGCGGTCATCGCGGGACAGGGCACGCTGCGCCTGACCGCGGACCGGGTCGAGGTCTACTACGACACCGAGAACAGCCAGGGCTCGACCGGTGCGATCCAGCGGCTGCGCGCCGAGGGCAACGTGCTGCTCTCGAACGGGGCCGAGACGGCGCGCGGCGCCTGGGGCGAGTACAATGTGGGCGCCGGCACCATGCAGCTGGGCGGCAGCGTGGTGCTGAGCCAGGGCGAGAACGCGATCTCGGGCGAGAGCCTGACGATCAACCTCACGCAGGGCACCGGCCGGATCGAGGGCGGCGGCGGGGGCCGCGTCAAGTCGGTCTTCACCCCGGGCCAGGCGCCCGGCAACTGACATGACGCTGCGCGCCGTCGGCGAGGGGCTGGAGATCCGCAACCTGGGCAAGGCCTATCGCCGCCGCCCGGTGGTCCGCGACGTCTCGTTCCGGCTGGAGCGTGGCGAAGTGGTCGGCCTGCTCGGCCCCAACGGCGCGGGCAAGACGACCTGCTTCTACATGGTGATCGGGCTGGTGCCGGCCGATACGGGCGCCGTGGTGATCGACGGTGTCGAGGTCGGCGCGCTGCCGATGTATCGCCGCGCGCGCATGGGGCTGGGCTATCTGCCGCAGGAGGCCTCGATCTTCCGGGGCCTGACGGTCGAGGACAACATCCTCTCGGTGCTCGAGCTTTCGGTGCGGGACACGGCGACCCGGCAGCGGAGCCTGGATGCGCTGCTGGCCGAGTTCTCGATCACGCATCTGCGCCATGCGCCGGCCACGGCGCTGTCGGGCGGCGAGCGGCGGCGGGTCGAGATCGCGCGCTGCCTGGCGTCCGACCCGCGCTATGTGCTGCTGGACGAGCCCTTCGCGGGCGTGGACCCGATCGCGGTCGGCGACATCCGCGATCTGGTTGGCCATCTCAAGGACCGGGGGATCGGCGTCCTGATCACGGACCACAACGTCCGCGAGACGCTTG
>JBCBPG010000331.1:0-5485 GCA_039820865.1 Pseudomonadota bacterium | reverse complement strand
CGCGGTCCGGCGCGCGGCCTCGGCGCCGGGGACCGCCCGAGCGCCGGTCCTCCCATGCCGGTCCTCCCACGCCTGCCGGCCGAGGCGGGTCGCCCGAGGCGGGTCATCCGACGCCGGTCGGGGGCAGGTCGTACCGGCTCATCCGATGGCACCGGGCGAAAGGCCACCTGCGGCTCGCGCAGCGCCTGGCGCCGGGCTGGGCCCGCCGCCGGCGGGTGGGTGGGTGGGGCCGGCGGCGGGCCCCGCCCGGTGACGCCACCAGTCCCGGGCCTGCCGGCGCGACCGACGCGGCCGGCGCATCGCGTCGCCCAGATTGCTGTCGCCGAGATCGCTGTCGCCCTTGTCGCTGTCGCCGGGGCTCCGGTCGCCTGGCGGGGCGCTGGCGTCGGCGCTACTCGGCCGCCGCCTTGCCGATGAAGCCGCCCGACTGGCGGGTCCAGAGCCGGGCGTAGAGCCCGCCCTCGGCCAGCAGCGCGTCGTGGTCGCCCTGCTCGACCACCCGGCCGTGGTCCAGCACCACGATCCGGTCCATCGACTGGATGGTCGAGAGCCTGTGCGCGATCGCGACGACCGTGCGGTCCTGCATCAGGTCCTCCAGCGCCGCCTGGATCTCGGCCTCGACCTCGGAATCCAGCGCCGAGGTCGCCTCGTCCAGCACCAGCACCGGCGCGTCCTTGAGCACCGCGCGCGCGATCGCGATCCGCTGGCGCTGCCCGCCCGAGAGCTTGACCCCCCGCTCGCCCAGATGCGCGTCATAGCCCTGGCGCCCGCGCGGGTCGCGGATGTCGCGGATGAAGCCGTCCGCCGCCGCCCGCCTCGCCGCCTCGACCGCGGCGTCATGTCCCGCCTCGGGCCGGCCGTAGAGGATGTTCTCGCGGGCCGAGCGGTTGAAGAGCGCGGGCTCCTGCGTGACCGTCGCGACCTGGCGGCGCAGCCACTCCTGGCGCAGGTCCCGGACGTCGTGGCCGTCCAGCGTCACCCGCCCGGCCTCGACATCGTGCAGGCGCAGCAGCGTCGCCACCAGCGTCGACTTGCCCGCGCCCGACGGGCCCACCAGCGCCACCCGCTCGCCCGGCGCGATCGCGAGGTCCACCCCGTCCAGCCCGCCGCCGCCATCCGCCCGCGCACGCCCGTACTGGAAGCGCACGTCCTCGAACCGGATCGCGCCCTTCGCCCGGGCGCTCGGCGCCACCGCGTCCGGCCGGTCGACCAGCTCATGCGCCGGGCTCAGCGTGCGCATCCCGTCCTCGAGCGTGCCGATCTCGGCAAAGATGCTCATCGCGGTGAACGAGATCCAGCCGGTCATCTGCGCCAGCCGCATCCCCAGCAGGCCCGCCATCGCCACGTCGCCGATCGTCGCCGTGCCGAGATGCCAGAACCAGAACCCCGTCGCGATCAGCGTCACCGGCAGGACCCCCGCGAGCACCGAGATGTAGTTGCGGAAGGTCCAGACCGTGCCGCCGAAGGCCAGCGCGCTGTCCCAGTAGCGCTCCAGCCCCTCGCGTGCCCGCGCCTCCTCGCGCCCGGTATGCGCGAACAGCTTCACCGTCTCGATATGGCCGATCTGGTCGACCAGCGTGCCCGACAGCGTCGAGCGCACGTCCGCCCGCGCCTTGGCCCGCGCCCGGATGCGCGGCAGGTGGCGCGCGGTGACGGCGACGAAGGTCGCGAACCACACCGCCAGGATCGCCGCCAGCCGCCAGTCCGCCTGGCCCAGCACCACGACCGCGCCGATCACCGCGGCCAGGCCATAGGCGGCGGCGTTCAGCGTCTCGTTCACGATCGAGGTGATGGCGTTGGCGGTCTGCAGCTCCTTCTGGCTGATCCGCCCGGCATAGTCGTCCTGGAAGTAGCGCAGCGCCTGGCCCATCGTGTGCCGGTGCACCTGCCAGACGCCCTTGGTCATCAGCCCGGGCGAGACGGTGATCGAGGAGAGCCCGCTCGACAGGATCATCAGCGCCGGCCGCACCAGCAGCAGGAACAGCCCCGCCGCCAGCAGCACGCCCCAGTGATCGGCAAAGAACCGCTCGGGCCCCGCGGCGCCGGCCAGGTCGATCACCCAGCCGATGATCCAGGCCGAGAGTGCCTCGGCCAGGCCCAGCAGCAGCGAGACGATCGCGAAGGCCCAGATCGCGGGCGAGGCGCCCGTGAGCAGCCAGCGCCCGAAGGGCACCAGCCGGCGCGGCGGCGGCCCCTCGGCCGCGTCGAACGGGTCGAAGAAGCCGCTGAAGATCCGCCGCCCGAAGGCGCTCATCCCCGCCGTGAACCGCCCCTCGGGCCTGAGACCCGCCCCGGGGTCGCGATGCCCGTCCAGCCCGTCGTCGAGGCTCATGCCACCGCCTCCGCCGACCGGCCCATGGCGCTGTCGATGAAGCCGCCCGACTGGCGCGCCCAGAGCCGGGCATAGAGCCCGCCCGCCTCCAGCAGCGCGTCATGCGTCCCCTGCTCGACCACCCGGCCCTCGTCCAGCACCACGATCCTGTCCATCGCCTGGATGGTGGAGAGGCGATGGGCGATGGCAATGACGGTGCGACCCTTCATCAGCCCCTCCAGGCTGTCCTGGATCGCCGCCTCGACCTCCGAATCGAGCGCCGATGTCGCCTCGTCCAGGATCAGGATCGGCGCGTCCTTGAGCACCGCGCGCGCCAGCGCGATCCGCTGGCGCTGCCCGCCCGAGAGCTTGACGCCGCGCTCGCCGACCTCGGCATCCATGGCGCCCCGCCCGTCGACATCGCGCAGCCCCTCGATGAACTCGGCCGCCGCGACCTGGCGCGCGGCCGCCCAGACCGCCTCGTCATCGGCATGGGGGCGGCCATAGCGGATGTTGTCGCGGATCGAGCGATGCAGCAGCGCCGTGTCCTGCGTGACCATCGCGATCTGGGCGCGCACGCTCTCCTGCGTCACGTGGCGCAGGTCCTGCCCGTCGATCATCACGCGCCCCTCCTCGGGGTCGAAGAAGCGCAGCGCCAGGTTGACCAGCGTCGACTTGCCCGCACCCGACCGGCCGACCAGCCCGACGCGCTCGCCGCCCCGGATCTCGAGGTCGATGCCCCGCACGCCCCCCTGCCCGCGGCCATAGTGGTGATGCACGCCCTCGAAGCGGATCGCCCCGTCCTTGAGCGTGATCGGCCGCGCATCGGCCCCGTCCTGCAGCCGCAGCGGCTGCGAGATCGTCTCCATCCCCTCCTGCACGGTGCCGATGTTCTGGAACAGCATGCTGACGGTCTGCATCATCCAGTCGACCAGGCCGGACATCCGCGTCGCGATCGCCACCGTCGCCGCCACGATGCCCGGGCTGACGGCGCCGACGCTCCACAGCCAGACGGCATAGCCGATCACGCCGCCATAGAGCAGGACGTGCAGCACCGACATCCCCGCCTGCAGCCAGGTGTAGAGCCGGGTCTGGCGCGCGAAGGTCCAGCGGAACTCCTCCATCGCCTCGCGCGCATAGGCCTCCTCCCGCTCGGCATGGGCAAAGAGCTTGACGGTCTGGATGTTGGTATAGGCGTCGACGATCCGGCCCGCGAGCATCGAGCGCGCCTCGGCCACCTCCTTGCCCACCCGCGTGATGCGCGGGATGAACCAGGCGGTCAGCAGCACGAAGCCCGCGAACCAGATCCCCAGCGGGATCAGCAGCCGCAGGTCCGCATCGCCCAGCACCACGGCAGCGCCGATGGTGAAGATCAGCGCGAACCAGATCGCATCGGTCACCTGGAAGACGCAGTCGTTGATCGCGGGGGCCAGCTGGATCTGCTTGTTCGCGATCCGCCCGGCGAAGTCGTCGGCGAAAAAGCCCATCGACTGGCGCAGCATCCGCCGATGCGTCCGCCAGCGGATCAGCGCCCCCATCGAGGGATAGAACCCCTGGCCCGTCAGCAGCGACCAGCCGACATCGGCCAGCGGGCGGATGACGAGGGCCACCACGATCATCGCCGTCAGCGTCGGCCAGTGCTCGGTCCACAGCGTCGAGGGCTCGGCCCTGGCCAGGATGTCGATCAGCTGGGCGGCAAAGGCCACCAGCATCGCCTCGGTCACCGCCGAGATCAGCCCCAGCACCATGCCCCCCCCGATCACCCAGCGCGCGGGGTAGAGGAAGTGGAACAGGAACGGCATCAGCCGCCGCGGCATGGGCCCGGTGACGTCGGTCTCGACATAGGGGTCAATGAGGCGTTCGATCCGGCCCATCATGGCGGCGCGTCCCGGGGTTCGGCTTGCAGGGTGGCCCCCGGGTGCATCGCCCCGGCGGCAGGACCGGGGCGCCTCGAACCGGCGCTCCGTACAGCCTCACATGGGCGCGCGGCCCGCCCGATCAACGACGCTCCCGTGACGGTAGCGCTCCGCAACGTATCCCGCGACGCGTTCCACGCACCCCGCGCCCGCCGCCCCCACCGCGCCCGCCGCCAGTCGGGTGCGTGGAACGCCCCCGCCGCGCGCGTCGCCGGCGCTCCGGCGTTGCCACCACCCGCTCTGGAAAGGCATACCGGTGCTCGGAACACGACGGAGGAGCGCGCGATGGACGGCATCACCACCGCAGACAGTGGGGCAGGCACGGGCGAGATGGCGGACGAGCGGGCGCGCGCCGCCGCCTGGTTCGCCGACCTCCAGGACCGCATCACCGCCGCCTTCGAGGCGCTCGAGGACAGCCAGGCCCCCAACGCCTCGGCCCCCCACCTCGCCGACCGCGCCCCCGGCCGCTTCGATCGCAGCCAGACCCGGCGCGCCTCGGACGACGGCTCGGACGGCGGCGGCGGCACCATGGCGGTCATGCGCGGCGGGCGCGTCTTCGAGAAGGTCGGCGTCAACGTCTCCGCCGTCTACGGCACCCTCGGCGCCATGGCCCAGCGCTCGCTGACCGCGCGCAAGGAACTGCCCGGCCTCGCCGAGGACCCGCGCTTCTGGGCCTCCGGCATCAGCCTCGTGGCGCATCTGAACTCGCCGAAGATCCCGGCCGTGCACATGAACACCCGCATGTTCTGGACCGCCAGCGGCTGGTGGTTCGGCGGCGGCACCGACCTCAACCCGATGCGCGAGGTGGCCGAGGACACCGCCTTCTTCCACGGCGTGCTCGACGCGGCCTGCGCGCCCCACGGCGCCGATCTCTACCCCCGCTACAAGGCCTGGGCGGACGAGTACTTCTTCATCAAGCACCGGGGCGAGGCGCGCGGCGTCGGCGGCATCTTCTACGACGACCACTGCACCGGCGACTGGGAGGCGGACTTCGCCTTCACCCAGGGCGTCGGGCGCGCCTTCCTCGACGCCTACCTGCCGATAGCCGAGCGGCGGCGTGACGAGACCTGGACCGACGAGGACCGCCAGCACCAGCTCTTCCGCCGCGGCCGCTATGCCGAGTTCAACCTCGTCTACGACCGCGGCACCCGCTTCGGGCTCGAGACCGGGCACAACCTCGACGCCGTCCTGATGAGCATGCCCCCGCTCGCCACCTGGCCCTGAGGGGCCGGCCCGGGCCCGGCAGCGGCCGGCCCGG
>JBCBPG010000330.1:0-5489 GCA_039820865.1 Pseudomonadota bacterium | reverse complement strand
CGCCCTGGTCGGGCGGCCCGCTCTCCTGGCTCGACATGCTGGGCACGGGCGAGGCGGTGAAGATCTGCGAGGGGCTGGCCGAGAGCCATGGCGCCCGCTTCACGCCGCCCGCGCTCCTCGCCGAGATGGCGGGCAAGGGCGAGCGGTTCTACGGCCGGTTCGCGCCGGAGAAGGCCGCCGCCTGACCCGGATGCCGGGCACGGCGCGATAACCGGGGGCAGCCCGCACGCCCCCGGCCCTCACATCGACATGACGATGCGGCCATCGATGGTGTTGGCGCGCATGGCGTCGAAGATGGTGTTGATGTTGTCCAGGCGGTCGGTGCTGTAGCGGCTGGCGACCTTTCCTTCCCCCGCGAAGGCGAGGCTCTCGGCGAGGTCGGCGCGGGTGCCGACGATCGATCCGCGGATCGTCTTGCGGTTCAGCACCACGTCGAAGATCGGCAGCGGGAAATCGCCGGGCGGCAGGCCGACGAGCGACATCGTGCCCCCGGGCGCCAGCATGCCCACGGCCTGGGCGAAGGCGCTGGTCGAGACGGCGGTGACCAGCACGCCATCGGCGCCGCCGAGACGGGTGACCTCGTCCACCGGATCGGTGGTGGCGGCGTTGATCGCGACCTCGGCCCCCATCTCGCGGGCGAGCCTGAGCTTGTCCTCGGCCACGTCGACGGCGACGACGCGCAGACCCATGGCACGGGCATACTGGACGGCGAGGTGGCCGAGCCCGCCGATACCGGAGATGACGACCGTCTGGCCGGGGCGCGTGTCGGTCTCCTTCAGCCCCTTGTAGACCGTGACGCCGGCGCAGAGGATCGGGGCGGCCGGTGCGAAATCCAGCCCGGCGGGCAGGTGGCCGACATAGCGCGGGTCGGCCAGCACGTATTCGGCGAAGCCGCCGTTCACGGTGTAGCCGGTGTATTGCGGCTCGGCCCGGCAGAGCGTCTCCCAGCCGGTGATGCAGCGCGGGCAGGACCCGCAGGCGTGGTGCAGCCAGGGGACGCCGACGCGGTCGCCCTCCGTCACCGCCGTGACGCCGCGGCCGACCTCGACGACCGTGCCGACGCCCTCGTGGCCGGGGATGAAGGGGGGCGCGGGCTTGATCGGCCAGTCGCCCATCGCGGCGTGCAGATCGGTGTGGCAGACGCCCGAGGCCTCGATCTTGACGACGATCTGGCCATCGCCGGCGGTGGGGCGCGCAACCTCCTTGACGACCAGCGGCTGGCCCAGCGCCTCGACGACGGCAGCCTTCATGGTGCCGTGATGCTTCGCCTCGATCATGGCTCTCCTCCTCAGTCAGCCTTCCCTGACAGAGGACTCGCGATCACCGTCGACCGCCTTGATCCATGTCGCAGCGCAGCGCAGCGATGGCGGACGTGGCAGGCCCGCCGTCCCGTCGAGCGCCCGGCCCGCCCTCTCCCCTGGCCCCTCTCCCCCGGCCCCTCTCCCCGGGGGAGAGGGGGGCGGTGGTGGTGGGGCCGGTGCGCGGTGCCGGCGGTCAGGCGGGTTGGCGGGCGCGGTTGACGATCAGGATGCCGGCGGCGACCAGCACGACGCCGAGCGCGTCGCTCCAGCCCACCGCCTCGCCGAGGAGCGCCCAGGCGAAGGCGACGCCGAAGACCGGATTGAGGAAGTGGAAGGTCGAGGCGCCCGCGGCCGAGACGCGGCGCACCAGCGTGAACCAGAGGAGCGTCGCCACGATCCCGGGCAGGACGACCTGGTAGGCGAAGGCGGCGGCGAGGATGGCGCGGTTTCCGGGCGTCAGCGTCCAGGCGTCGATGTCCTCGAGCAGGAGCGCCAGGACCGCGCAGCCGATGGCGCCCACGGCCATCTGGCAGGCGACGACCATCATCAGGCCGGTACCGAAATCGCCCCTTTTTACCGTGAGCGTCGCGACCGCGAGGCCGAGTGTGCCGGCCAGCGCGATGGCGACGCCGAAGGGCTCGACCCCGCCCGCGACGCGCGCGCCCATGATCCAGACGACGCCGCCGAAGCCGAGGGCCAGGCCGAAGGCGCGTACGCGCCCGATACGCTCGGCCAGGACGGCGGGGGCCAGCGCCGCGACGACCAGCGGCATGGCGGAGGCGATGATCGCGGCGAGGCCGGCGGGGATCATCGTCATCGCGTTGAAGAAGGCGCCGAGATAGAGCGTGTTCTGGCAGGTGCCGAGGACGAGGATCGGGCCCCAGGCCTCGCGCCCGCGGGGCAGCCGCTGGCCGAGGGCTGCGGCGATCGCGCCGGCCAGCACGGCGGCCGTGGCGAAGCGCAGCGCCGAGACCGTGTAGGGCGGGATGTCGCTCACCAGCACCTTGGCGACCGAGAAGGCCGAGGACCAGATCACCGCGAAGGCGAGCCCGATCAGCAGGGTCAGCGCCAGCGCGCTGTCGGGCGTGCCGGCGGCGGCCGGGGCGGCGTGGGCACGGGAGGCGGGCGGGCGCATCGAACATCCTCTTCCGCCATCCTCTTCCGCCGGCGGCGCGCGTGGCAGTCCAGCGCTAGCAGCTTGCGCGCGGTCGCGCAGGCCCTTTCTCTGCCATCCCGTCTTGCGGCGGGCGCAGGTCCGGGAGGGGTGAGAGATGACGGTGATGGTGATCGCGGGTCAGGCGGGCGCGCTCTGCGCCCATCTCGCCCCGCGCCTGGCCGGCGAGCGGCTGGTCGCGGCCGAGGATGCCGGCGCGGTCGACGACGCGCTGGCGCATGAGCCGCCGGAGGTGGTCTTCGCGATCCGCGACGCGCGGGTGGGGCTGGCGGCCTATCGCCGCGCGCTCGGGTCGCGGTCGCTGCGGTACTGGCATGTCGGCGGCTCCGGTTACGAGTGGCTGGGGCGCTGGGACGGGGCGCGCGTGACGGTCACCAACGGGCTCGGCGTGCTGGCGCCCTATCTCGCCGATACGGCGCTGGGGGCGATCATCGCGCTGAACAACGGGCTCGTCGCCTATCGCGACGACCAGGTGGCGCGGGTCTGGGCGCCGCGGCCGTTCCGCCCGCTGGAGGGGCAGGTGCTGGCGATCGTGGGTGCTGGCGCGATCGGGCAGGCGCTGGCGCCGCGGGCCAAGGCCGTGGGGATGGAGGTCGTGGGCCTGACGCGCGCGGGGCGGGCGCTGGAGGGTTTCGACCGCGTTGCCCCGCTTTCGGCGCTGGATGGCGTGCTGGGCGAGGCGGATGTCGTGTCGTGCCACCTGCGCCTCGTGCCCGAGACGGCGGGGCTGTTCGATGCGGGGCGGTTCGCGGCGATCAAGCCGGGGGCGTTGTTCCTGAACTCGGCCCGTGGTGGCTGTGTGGTGGAGGAGGCGCTCCTGGCGGCGCTTGAGAGCGGGCGGCTCGGCGGCGCCTGGCTCGACGTCTTCCAGACCGAGCCGCTGCCGGCGGAGAGCCCCCTCTGGGCCGCGCCTGGGCTGTTCATGACGCCCCATGCGAGCGACCAGATCGAGGGCTGGGACCTGCGTTTTGCCGATCACTTCGCCGAGAACCTCGGCCGGTGGCGGCGGGGCGAGACGCTGGTGAACCTGGTGCCGGCGCCCGACTGACACGCCGCGGGCCCGGGGAGATGGTGCTCTCCCTCCTTGTCCCCTCTCCCCCTCTCGCCCGTCCCCTCTCCCGGTGGGAGAGGGGGGCGACAGCGGCTAGGGAAGCGTGCGGTTCCGGGAGGCAGGGAGAGGAGTTGGTGACCGTGGTGGCGGCGCCCGGCTGATCCTCCGCGCGGCGGCTCGTCTGCCCAAGGGGAGAGGGGGGTGGCAGCGGCAAGGGCGGTGCGCCGTCCGGGGCGGTGTTACTGGCCGAGGGTGGGGACGCCGGACTGGCGGGTGACGCGGTTGCGGCGCTCGGGGCGGGGGAAGGGGTTGGTGGGCTCGCGGGCGAGCTGTTCGGAGAGCGTGGGCACCAGGCGGGGGCCCGGGCGGGCGGCGGCGCGGTTGCTGCCTTCGCGGAGCTGGGCGGCGGTGTTGGCGGCCTTGGCCTCGACCGCGCGCTGGGTGCGCAGCCGCTCGGGCGAGATGTTGCCGGCCGCCTCCAGCCGTGCCCGGTCGGCCGAGAGGACGGGGTCGGGCAGCACCTGGCGGCGCGGTGCCGCGGCCGTGCCGGCCGCGCGCGGCGTGGCGGGCAGGGCGCGGGTGGCGGCGTCGGCGGTGCCCCGGCTGACGGAGGTGCTCCCCAGTGTGCCCCCGAGCGCAAGGGTGGCGGTGGCCTCGACGCTGGCCGTCGACACCGCCGTGCGCGGGGGCGCGGGGGGCAGCGGCGTGCCCTCGACCAGCCGGTTGCCCGCGCCGCTGCCGCCGCCGCGATAGACGGCGTCGCTGGGGGGCGGGGGCGGTGCCGCGCAGGCCGCCGTCAGCGCGAGGGCGGTGAGCGCGGCGGGACCGGCGGTACAGCGGGTCTTTATCGGCATGGCGGTGGCTCTCCGATGTCCGTCTGCGACTCAGGTGTTCGCTTTCAGACGCGACTCAACCCCGCGTCGGCTTCAAGGCTCGGATCGTGACCATGCGCGGCTGCCCCGAACCGGCCGCGACCAGCCGGGAGAGCCCTCGATGACGATCGCCCAGCGTGACCTGACCGCCGCCCTCGACGCCGTCCGCCGCCCCATCGAGGAGGCAAACGGCCTGCCCAACGCCTTCTACACCGACCCGGCCCTGGCCGAGATCGAGGCGAAGGCCGTGTTCTTCGCCGGCTGGGCCGCGATCGGCTTTGCGCACCAGGCGGCGAGCAAGGGCGACGTCTTCCCGCTGGACTATCTGGGCCAGCCGCTGGTGATGGCGCGCGACCACGAGGGCGTGCTGCGGGTGTTCGTCAACGTCTGCCGCCACCGCGGCATGATCCTGGTCGATGCGCCCGGCAACCGGCCCCGGGCGCTGCGCTGCCCCTACCACGCCTGGTGCTACGAGCTGGATGGCCGGCTGCGCACGACGCCGCATGTGGGCGGGCCGGGGCAGAACCGCCATGACGCCATCGACCGCGCGCGGCTGGGGCTGATCGAGGTCCGCTCGGCCGTCTGGATGGGCGTGGTCTTCGTGAACCTCGACGGCCGCGCGCCCGCCTTCGACGACCATGCCGCCGCCGCCAGGGCGCGCTGGGCGGAGTTCGAGCGCGACTATACCTTCGCGGGTGGCGAGAGTGCCTTCACGCTGGATGTCGCCTGCAACTGGAAGCTGGCGGTCGAGAACTACTGCGAGAGCTATCACCTGCCCTGGGTGCATCCGGGCCTGAACAGCTATTCGCGCCTCGAGGACCACTACCACATCGAGGAGACGGGTTTCTCGGGCCAGGGCACGCATGTCTACCGCCCGCTGCTGGCCGAGGACGGGCGGCGCTTTCCGCCCATCGCGGGGCTGGACGCGCGCTGGGACGAGGCGGCGGAGTACATCGCGCTCTATCCCAACGTGCTGATGGGCGTGCACAAGGACCACGCCTTCGCGATCGTGCTGGAGCCCGCGGGTGTCGGGCGCACGCGCGAGCACGTCGCGATCCTCTACCCCGATGCCCAGGTTGCGGACGGGGCCT
>JBCBPG010000329.1:0-5492 GCA_039820865.1 Pseudomonadota bacterium | reverse complement strand
TGCCGTCACAGCGGTGCACCCCACGCCCCCCACGACGTCGGGAAAACCGTGCCAGCCGGGAAACCTCGCAAGACTCATCGCGGCGACCAGCCGCGATTCCGCTTGGCACCCCGTGCTCACACCGTCTCGAGAGCGCCCGCGGCCTCGACGCTGCCCGGCGCCGCTTCGGCGGCTGCCTTGAGCGCCCCCAGCGTCCCGACCGGCAGTGCGTCGATGGCGGCCTCGACGGCGGCGGCATGCGCGTGGCCGATCACCGGCACGGCATAGGCGTGGAACTTATCGCGGAGCGCGGCCTCGGTGAAGGGACGCGCGGGATCGCCCGCAGCCTCGACCGGCCCGCTCTCCAGCCGTCGGCCGTCGCGCGTCACGATCGTCACCGCCGCGACCCGTGCGGCCGGATAGCGCGCCTCGAAGGCGGGCTCGACGCGCATCTCGACCCGGGCGGCGAGGTCGAGGATCGCCGGGTCCTCCAGCGTCGCGCCCCGCACCTCGTCGGGCCCCACCTCCCCGCGCACCAGGGCTGCTGCCAGCGGGAAGGGCAGCGCATACTGCGCCTGCTCGGTATCGCGGGGCGCGCGGTGGTCGAGGCGGGTCGCGTTGTAGAACGTCGCCACCTCGACCCGCGCGATCGCGTCGGCCGTGACACCATGCGCCTTCGCCAGGGCTACGGCGCCATGCATCGCGGGCTGCGCCCAGCGGCAGACGGGCTCGGGCTTGATCGACTGCTCGGCGATCATCCAGCGGGTGCCGAGATCGGCCCAGATCCCGGCCACGTCCGCCCCCTCCACGGTGATCGCCGGCGCCCCGGTAAAGCCCCGCGCCGCCATGCCCGCCGCCGCCACGCCCGCCATCGCGCCCCAGCCCGCGCCGTCCTTCAGCATCGTCGGATGGTCGATCACGCGCATCATCTGGCTCCGCGGCCCGTGATACTCGGCGATCCCCAGCGCCTCGCGCGTCGCCGCCCGGTCGAGCCCCCGGGCCCGGGCCGCCGCCGCCGCGCAGCCGACCGCCATCCAGGCGCCCGAGGTGTGGTAGTCCGGCGCCGTCGCATGCAGCGCGATCCCCGCCCGGCAGCCGATCTCGTAGCCGACGACCAGCCGCGCCATGACCTCGTCGCCCGGGCAGCCGCCGTCCGAGACCGCCATCAGCGCCGGCACCAGCGCCGCGCCGACATGGCCCTTGGCGGGCAGGAAACTGTCATGGGCGTCGATCGCGTCGGTCGTCATGCCGCCCGCCAGCGCCGCGCCCGCGGGGCTCACCGCCCGCCCGTCGAACAGCATCCGCGCGGCCCGCGCCCCCGGCCCGGCCGAGAACTCGGCCACCGCCGTCTCGCGGATCGCGCGCGACAGCGGCGTGGCGATGCCCGAGGCCGCCACCCCCAGCGTGTCGATCAGCGCCTGCCAGCCGGCGCGCCGGAGCGCGGGCGTCAGGTCCCCGGCGCCGAAATCGTGGATGAAGGCGATCGGATCGGTGGTCATGCGCGTCCTCCCGGCACCTGTCGCCCGGGCGTGACCGCGCGCCCCGGCCTGTCCGGCCAGCGTGACATCCGCGCCGTCCGCGCCGGCACCACGCGCGCGACAGCGGGCAGCGGTGGCGCGACAGCCCGTCCCCTTCGCGCGGCGGAGATCGCGCTCGCAGCGTGGAAAGCCCATCCGCGGCGAGAACTGCCCCGCCCCCGCTCCGTCCCTCCTACCCGTCCCCCGCTTGCCCGGCGCGGCGAATTCGCCTTACGGTCCGCGGCGATCCGCCCGGGCCAGCGATCCGGGGCGGAACGCATCAGGGCCGCAACCGCCAGGACAGGCGGACCGGCCGACCCCAAGGGAGACAACCGATGCCCGCGACCCTCAAGCTGATCCTCGCCTCGAGCACGCTGCTGGCCTTCACCGCGGTCGAGGCTGCGGCGAATACCTGGAACGTATCGCTCTGGGGCAAGCGCCGCGCCTTCACCGAGCATGTGCACAAGCTGGCCGAGCTGGTCGAAGCCAGGACCAATGGCGAGTTCACCTTCAACATCAGCTACGGCGGCCTGTCCAACAACCGCGAGAACCTCGACAACATCTCCTTCGGCGCGATCGAGATGGCGCAGTTCTGCGCGGGCTATCACCCGGACAAGAACCCGACGATCACGGTGATGGAGCTGCCGTTCCTCGGCGTCGGCACGCTGGCCGAGGAGGTCGCCGTCAGCCAGGCGGTCTATGCGCACCCGGCGACGGTCAAGGACCTCGCCCGCTGGAACGCCCGCCTGCTGATGACCTCGCCGATGCCGCAGTACAACGTGGCCGGCAAGGGCGACGTGCCGGCCACGCTCGCCGATTTCGAGGGCATGCGCATCCGCGCGACCGGCGGGCTGGGCGAGGCGTTCCGCACCGTCGGCGCCACGCCGACCTCGGTGACCTCGTCCGAGGCCTACAACGCGATGGAGTCGGGCGTCGTCGACAGCGTCGCCTTCGCCCAGCACGCCCATCTCTCGTTCCGCACGGTCGACCTCGCCGACTACTGGACCAGCAACCTCAACCCCGGCACCGTCAACTGCCCGGTGGTGGTGAACATCGACGCCTACGAGGGGCTCTCGGACGCGCATCGCGAGGCGCTGGATGCCGCGGTGCCCGAGGCGATCGCCTATTACGTCGACAACTACGAGAACAACGTCTTCGGCCAGTTCCAGAAGGTGCTGGAGGAGAAGGGCGTCACGCGCGTCGAGTTCGCCCCGGCCGAGATCGAGGCCTTCCGCGCCAAGGCGGCCGTGCCGATCCGCGAGGCCTGGATCGCCGAGATGGAGGCCCAGGGCATTCCAGGCCAGGAGCTCTACGACCTGACCCAGGAGACGCTGGCCAAGGTGCGCAGCGAGACCAACTGAGCCCGCTCGACAAGGGGCGGGCATGGCAGGGTGCGTTGCACGCCCCCCACGCCGCCCGCCCCTCCCCGCCGCGCTTCGCACTGCTGTTCCCTGCCGCGCCCGAAGCCCAGGCTGCGTGCAACGCACCGCCCGACACCGGCGTCCCGTACCGCGCGGGTCGCCGGCCGCCGTCCGGCAGGGCACGCGGACCCCGTCACCCGATGAACACTCCCGGAGACTGCCGATGAGCGCCTCGACCGTCCCCGAGGACGACAGCCTGCTCTCGCGCATCGACCGCGCCTTCTTTCGCGTCGAGGCGGGCTTCGCGCTGGCGGCGGGGCTGACGATCCTGATCGTGATGCTGGTCTCGGTCGCCAACATCCTGGGACGCAAGTTCCTCGGCATTCCCGTGCCGGGCTTCGTCGACTGGATGGAGCAGGCGGTGCCGCTGATCGCCTTTCTCGCGGTCGGCTACTGCCAGCGCCTCGGCGGCCATATCCGCATGGACCTGCTCGTCGGCCAGCTGAGGGGCCGCGCGCTCTACATCGCCGAATGGCTCGCCACCTTGGTGATCATCCTGCTGGTGCTGGTGCTGATGATGGGCGCCTGGCAGCATTTCGATCGCTCCTTCGACTGGAACGCGCCGCTCTATTCGCGCGACAGCTCGATCGATATCGGCCTGCCGATCTGGCCGGTGAAGCTGCTGGTGCCGGTCATGCTGGCGCTGCTGGCGGCCCGCCTCGCGCTCCAGCTCTGGGCCTTCACCCGCGCCGTGCGCACCGTGCCCGAGGTCGCCGTCGCCGTGCCCCGCATCGAGAGCGCGGCCGAGCAGGCCGAGGCCGAGGCCGAGACGCTGCACGCCATCGAGCCCGGGGAAACCGCCGCTCCCGCGCCGGGGCAGGAGACGCCGCGATGACCCCGATCGACGTCTCGATCCTGCTGGCGGGCGTGCTGATCCTGCTGGTGGTCCTGGGCGTGCGCGTCGCGTTCGCGACCGGCCTGATCGGGTTCCTGGGCCTCTTCCTGATCTTCTATGTCGACCGCGGCCAGGACGCGGGACGCGCCTTCCAGGTTGCGCTGCAGATCGCAGGCCAGGTGCCGCATTCCAAGATGTCGAGCTACGTGCTCGGCCTCATCCCCACCTTCATCCTGATCGGCTATCTCGCCTATTACGCGGGCCTCACGCAGGCGCTGTTCGAGGCCGCTCGCCGCTGGGTCGCCTGGCTGCCCGGCGGTCTCGGCCTCTCGACGGTCTTTGCCACGGCCGGTTTCGCCGCCGTCTCCGGCGCCTCGGTCGCGACATCGGCCGTCTTCGCCCGCATCGCGATCCCCGAGATGCTGCGGCTGAACTACGACAAGCGCTTCGCCGCGGGCGTGGTGGCGGCGGGCGGCACGCTGGCCTCGCTGATCCCGCCCTCGGCGATCCTGGTGATCTACGCCATCATCACCGAGAGCTCGGTCGGCCAGCTCCTGCTGGCGGGCTTCCTGCCGGGCGCGGTGTCCGCGCTGATCTACGGCGCGCTCGTGATCCTGCTCGCACGGCTGAACCCGAACCTCGGCCCGCCCGTCAGCGGCTACACCATGCGCGAGCGGCTGGAGAGCCTGCCCGGCGCGCTGCCGATCCTCTTCGTCGTCTTCATCATCATCTTCTGCATCTATGGCGGCTGGGGCACGCCGACCGAGGCGGGCGCGCTCGGCGCCTTCGTCGTGCTGGTGATGGCGCTCTGGCGCGGCATGGGCTGGGCCAACCTGCGCGACGCCCTGATCGAGAGCGCCAAGCTCTCCGCCATGATCCTCACGATGATCTGGGGCGTTCTGATCTATGTCCGCTACCTGGGCTTCGCCGACCTGCCCGGCGCCTTCGCCGACTGGATCGCGGCGCTCGAGCAGCCGCCGCTCCTGACGCTCCTCTGCATCCTCGGCGCCTATGTCGTGCTCGGCATGTTCATGGACGCGATCGGCATGCTGATCCTGACGCTGCCGATCACCTTCCCGGCGGTGATCGCGCTCAATGGCGCCACCCCCGGCACCGACGAGATCGGCGCACTCGGCATGACCGGCGACCAGGTCGCGGTCTGGTTCGGCATCATCGTGGTCAAGATGGCCGAGCTCTGCCTGATCACACCACCGATAGGGCTCAACTGCTACGTCGTCGCCGGCGTCGCGCGCGAACGCCACGGCATCACGGTGCAGGACGTCTTCCGCGGTGCCTCGCCCTTCTTCATCGCCGACGTGGTGACGGTGGGCGTGCTGATCGCCTTCCCCGGAATCGTCCTCTGGCTGCCCAACCTGGTGATCGGCTAGGGCCGGACCCGCTGACGCCGGCGCCCGCGCCCGCGCCCGCCCGCGTCAGGTTGGGCGCGACTCACTGAACCGCCGGCTAACGCCCGGCGAGGGCGTTGCACGACCGGGCCTTGCTGCGTTCGGAGAACGATTACCTCTCACCGGCTAACCTGACGCGGGAGGGCGCGGGAGCGCGGCGATGCGCGACACGCCCCTAGCCTAGCCCGCCACCCCCGGGGGGATCAGGACGAACTTGCCGCCTTGGGCTTTATCGCGGAACGCCTCCTGGTCGGCGACTATCTCGGACAGGGGATTGGTTCGCGCACCCTGCTGACTTATCTAGCCCAGCTCTATATAGCCTACGAGGTTCGGC
>JBCBPG010000328.1:0-5501 GCA_039820865.1 Pseudomonadota bacterium | reverse complement strand
GGCGGTCACGGCGACCGAGGCGGCGCTGTTCGTCGACGGTCGCTACACGCTGCAGGCCGCGCGCGAGGCCGACACCGCGGTCGTCGAGGTCCTGCCGACGCCGGCGAACAAGCCCGAGACCTGGCTGGGCGAGCGACTGGGCGAGGGCGAGGCCTTCGCCTACGACCCCTGGCCGCATCCGCCGGCCGAGGTCGAGCGGCTGACTAAGGCGATCGGCCGGCCGGCCATCGCGATGATGCCGAGCCCGATCGACAGCGCCTGGACGGATCGGCCGCCCCGTCCCGCCGGCGCCGTCATCGTGCACCCTGCCGCGCAGGCGGGCGAGCCGGCTGGCGACAAGCGCGCCCGCACCGCCGAGACGCTGGTTGAGGGCGGCGCCGCCGCTACGGTGCTGACGCTGCCCGACAGCATTGCATGGCTGCTGAACATCCGCGGCTCGGATCTCGCCCGCTCTCCCGTCGTGCTGGCCTTTGCCATCCTGCATGCCGACGGGCGCGTCGACCTGTTCACCGAGCCCGAGAAGATCGGCGACGAGGTCGCCGCCCATCTCGGCAACGCCGTCGCCGTGCAGCCGCCCGAGACGCTGGTCCCGGCGCTGGAGGCGCTGGGCGGCACGGCAGGCACCCGGCCGGTGCGGATCGACCGGTCGAGCTGTCCCGCCGCGATCGAGACGGCGCTCAAGGCGGGCGGGGCGGTCGTGGAGGATGCACGCGATCCCTGCATCGCGCCCAAGGCGCGCAAGAACGCGGCCGAGCTGGAGGGCATGCGCGCGGCGCACCGCCGCGACGGGGCGGCCGTGGTGCGGTTCCTGTCCGCGCTCGACCGGGACCTCGGCGCGGGCGAGACGCTGAGCGAGATCGACGTCGCACGGCGGATCGAGGCCGCGCGGGTCGCGACGGGCGAGCTTCTCGACCTCGCCTTCGACACCATCGCCGGCAGCGGACCGCATGGCGCGATCGTCCATTACCGCGTCAACACCGAGACCAACCGACAGATCGTGCCGGGCGAGCTCCTGCTGGTCGACAGCGGTGCGCAGTACCGGGACGGCACGACCGACATCACCCGCACCCTGGCGACCGGGCCGCAGGCGGACCCTGCCGCGCGGCGCGCCTTCACGCTGGTGCTGAAGGGCATGATCACGCTCAGCCAGGCCCGCTGGCCGGCGGGGCTGGCGGGGCGCGACCTCGACCCGCTGGCGCGCGCGGCGCTCTGGCGGGCGGGTCTCGACTACGACCACGGCACGGGCCACGGCGTCGGCGCCTATCTCAACGTCCACGAGGGGCCGGCCAGCATCAGCCGCCGCTCCTCGGACGTGGCGCTCGAGCCGGGGATGGTGCTGTCGAACGAACCCGGCTGCTATCGCGAGGGCGCCTGGGGCATCCGGATCGAGAACCTGGTGGTGGTGACCGAGGCGGCGGTGCCCGAGGGCGGCGACCGGCCGATGCTGGGCTTCGAGACGCTGACGCTGGCACCGATCGACCGGCGGCTGATCGATCCGGGCCTGATGGAGCGGGGCGAGATCGCCTGGCTCGACACCTACCACGCCCGCGTCCTGGCCGAGATCGGACCGCTGGTGGCCGACGACCCGGAGGTTGCGGGATGGCTGGCTGACGCCTGCGCCCCCATCGCGTAGAACGGTGCCCAAGCCAAGCGGCCGGCGGCGCTCCCCCAGCGCGCGACCGGGGCCGCGCGAGGAGAGGGACATGCCCGAGATCACCATCCGCCCCGCCCGGGGCACTGTCGTCGTGCGCGCCGGCGGCGGCGTCATCGCCGAGAGCCCCAACGCCGTCACGCTGTTCGAGGACGGCTACGACCCGGTCCACTACATCCCGCGCGGCGATATCGGGATGGCCTTTCTCGAGGCCTCGGACCACCGCACGACCTGCCCGCACAAGGGCGAGGCCGAGTACTTCCACGTGATCGCCAAGTCCGGCCCGATCCGCAACGCCGGCTGGTCCTACGCCGCGCCGCTGGAGATGATGGCCGAGATCGCGGGACATATCGCCTTCGACACCGACAAGGTGGCGGTCGAGCTTCTCTGAGGCTGCCCGCCGCGCCGGCCGGCCGGTGCCCGCTGTCCCGTTTGCGGTCAGCGGTGGGCTTTCGCACGGCCGCGGCTTCGACTCCTGGTTGAGAAATGCTACCCTCGCGGGCGAGTTGGTTGTTCGCTTGGGTGATTCAGATGGCCAAATCCCTTTCAGACCTCGGGGTCGATCACGAGTACGCGCCGGGCGCCGAGCCGGACCCGCCGAGCTTCGTCGACCTGTTCATCGCCTGGATCAGCGAGCATCGCTTCCCCTACCTCGAGGACGTGGGCTTCATCGGCCTCCTGATGCTGGCCGTCTTCTGCTTCCTGCGCTTCTGCCAGTCGGTCGGCCGTGTCTGGCGGGTGCGCGAGGAGATGGAGCGCCAGCAGGAGGTGCTGCACCGCCAGCGCATGCGCGAGGCCACCATTGCCGAGGCGCGGGCGCGCCTGGCGGCGAGGACGCCCTGATGCGCGCCGATCCGCGGGCGCCGGCTCTGCGGCTGGGCGATGCCCCCGCCGCCGAGGAACCTGCCACGCCCCAGACCCCCGCCGCCGCGAGAGAGCCCGAGGTGTCGCCCGAGGTGGCTCACCGGGCGTCGACCGAGACCGTGGCCACGCGCGGCGGTCACCTGGCGCCGCGGGACGACAGCGGGCGCGACAGCGGTGCCCTGGTCGCCCGCCAGCCCCGCGGCACGGTCTGGATGGCACGCGACGGCGAGGCCCCGCGCACCCAGGGTGCGCTGGCCCATGGCGGGGAGCGCGGCGCGGGCGCGATGTGGATGTTCGCGCCCCGCAGGCTGGACCTGCGCTCCCGCCGCACGGGCGGCCTGCTGGCCGAGGACTGACACCGCCCACGGGCGAGCGACGGTCAGGTATGCTCCTCGCGGAGCTCCTCCTCCAGCATCTCGGCATAGGCGCGGAGCGCGTCGGTGTAGAAGAGCGCGCCCACCAGCTCGGGCTCGGCCCCGCCCTTGGCCGGGCGCATCACGGGCATGAAGGGGCGGCGGCAGCTCTTGAGCTGCTGCAGCGCGTCGTCCAGCGTGTCCGTGCGCTTGAGCCACAGCCCCTCGGCATGCAGGCGCATGCAGGCATCGTCGGCCGCGCAGTCGGGCACGCCGCGCAGGCGCATCAGCTCGCCCACGTTCTTCATCGTCGCGAGATAGCCCTGCGGCCCCGTCGCCAGCATCAGCCCCTGGCGCTCGAGCTGGGTCAGGAAGAACGAGCGCGCCACCAGCCGGTCGGCGACCGTGGTGGCGACCGCGACGCTGACCATCACCGCCATGCCCGCCTGCCAGTCGCCGGTCAGCTCGATGATGATCAGCGTCGACGAGATCGGGCTGCCCAGCACCGCCGCGGCCACGCCCCCCATGCCGGCCAGCGCGTAGAGCCCCTGGCTGCCCTGCACCGAGGGGACGATGTCGATGGCGACCGAGCCGAAGGCGGTGCCCAGCAGCGCCCCCACCATCAGCGCGGGCGAGAACACGCCGCCCCCCATGCGCCCGGCGAAGGTGACCGAGACCGCGACCACCTTGATCGCGGCGAAGGCGACGGCCGTCCAGAACGGGATGTCCGAGACCAGCGCCCGGCTCGTCGTCTCGTAGCCGACGCCGATGATGTGCGGGAAGGTGAGCGCCAGGGTCCCCAGCATCAGCCCCGCCACCGCCGGGCGCAGCCAGTTGGGCAGGGAGACAGCCGCCTGCACCCGGTCGCCCATGGTCTCGGCCAGGAAGATGGTGCGCATCATCACGACCGCCGCCAGCCCCGCCATGACGCCGAGGATCATGAAGGCCGGGAGTTCCGAGTAGAAGCCGATCGTCGCCGGCGGCAGCGCGAACTCGGTCACGTTGCCGAGGTAGAGCCGGCTGACCACCGCCGCCGTCACCGAGGCCAGCACGATCGGCCCCAGCGCATGCAGCGCGAAGTGGCGCAGCACCACCTCCATCGCGAAGAGCGCCCCCGCCAGCGGCGCGTTGAAGCTGGCCGAGACCGCGGCGGCGGCGGCACAGCCCAGCACGTCGCGCGAGGAGATGGCGTTCAGCTTCAGTCGCTCGGACACCCAGGAGGCGATGACGGCGCCGAGATGGATCGCCGGCCCCTCGCGCCCCGTCGAGCCGCCCGTCGACAGCGTGATCAGCGCCGCCCCGGCCGAGGCCAGCCCCGGCCCCCGCTCGATCCGCCCGTTGCGGATGGCGCTGGCGCGGATCACGTCCGAGACGCCGCGCGCCTTGCCGTCGGGCGTGCAGTGGTGGAGGAGCAGCCCGACCGCAAGCCCCCCCAGCACCGGCAGGAACATCACGACATACCAGGGCAGGTTGGCCGCGACCGAGTGGATCTCGGCCTCGGTCGCCCCGTAGAAGACCTCCTCGAAGAAATGGATCGCGAGGCGGAAGCCGGTGACGGCAAAGCCCGTGACCGCGCCGACCGCGATGGCGAGCAGCAGGATCGGGATCTTGCCGCGCAGGCGCCGGGTCGTGGCGTCGCGGCCGACCAGCCTCAGGAACGCGAGCAGCCGGCCCCTGCGGGTCGCCGCGCCGAAGCCGTGCCGGCGCGCTCCGTTGCGCCGCCCGCCGGTGCCTCGCCCGCTCTCCGTCGCCATTCCGCCCTCGGCACAACCCGGCTCAGCCTAGGGGAGCGGGAGACGCGCCGAAAGTTTGCAACTGGGACGATCCCGCATCGACACGCCGCTGTGACCCTCGTGCGCGATGCCACCCGGCGCGCGCGCCCTCACCGCCGGCGGATCGCGATCGTCGCCCCCACCTGCGGTGGGCGCTCCAGGCCGGCATGGGCCTCAACCCAGGCGGCCATGCGCGCGACGACCTCGGGCGGGTAGTCGGCCGAGCGGCGCGCGCCGAGATCGACGTTCATCGACAGCGTCTCGTAGGTCGCGCAGGGCCGGCCCGTCCGCTCGGCGATCATCGTCATGTAGACATGGACGCGCTTGTGGTCGGCATCCAGCAGGATCGCCTCGGCATGGAAGCGCTCGCCCTCCAGCAGCTCGGCCAGGTAATGGATCTGCGTCTGCAGCGCCATCGGCCCCATGTTGTAGGCCGGGATCAGCGCCGGCCCGATGCCCCAGCGGTCATAGACCTCGTCCAGCGCCCGGTCGAAGGCCAGCGTGTAATAGGCGACGTTCATGTGGCCGTTGTAGTCGATCCAGGCCGGCTCGACGGTCTGGTAACCGGTGGCCAGAGGCGCCGCCACCGGCTGCTCGAGCGTATCCATGCTGCCTTCCCCTTCCCGGCGCGCGGGGCACCGTCTGCTCCTGCGCGAGCATAGGCCGCCCGCCCCGCACCCCGCCAGCCGCCACACCGGACCGCGCCCGCAGGGTGCGTGCAACGCACCGCCCGCAACGCGGCGCCCACCTTGTCAGCACCGCCGCCGCCCTGTTTGATCGCGCCGGGCACCGGGAGGACGTGATGAGCATCGAGAGCGCGATCGGGGCCCTCACGGCCGTCTTCGGCGAGCGGCTGAGCCG
>JBCBPG010000327.1:0-5524 GCA_039820865.1 Pseudomonadota bacterium | reverse complement strand
GGGTTTTTCCCCGGCCCGGGCTGGGGTTGCGCCCCCTATCCGCCTGCTTGGCCGGCTCACCGACCGACGGCCGCCCCGACGGGCGGTCGGGGGGGGGGTGGGTGGGCAAGGCGCGGTTGGGTGGGTGGGTCGGTCGGCGGCACCCTCACGCCAATGCCGGCGATCGCCCGGTGGGCGCGGCTCAGCGGTCGAGCCGGCGGAGTGCGGCGCGGATGTCGCTCAGGTCGTCGGTGCCGCGGAGCCGGCGCGTCGCATCGCCCGCGCCATCGGCCCCTGCCTGCGCCGCCTGGCCCGTCCCGCCGGGATCGCCGCCCCCCGGGTCGTCCGGGTAGCCGCGTGCGAGCGCCTCCTTGGGCCGGGCGCCGGGCGTCGCGCGATCGGCAGGCGCTGTGTCCTCCGCCAGCGGCATACCGCCCGGGAGATCGTCGGGCGCACCCTGGGGCGATTCCCGCAGACCGGGCTCGGCCCGGTCCCGGCCCTGCGCCACGCCACCGGGTACCGCGCCCGCGCGCCGTGCCTGGCCGGTGAAGACGCCGGTCGAGGGACGCGGTCGGGCACCCCGGTCCGCCTCGCCGCCCGTGCCGGCACCGGCGGCCGGGCCGGGCGCCGGTGCGGGTGCGGGTGCGGCGCGCATCGCCGGCTCGACCGGCAGCGGCTGGCCCCAGTCGGCCTCGCCACGGCGGGCATTGCGCTCCATCTCGGCCAGCGGGTCGCGCCGCGCCTCGGCCGCCATGTCGGCCATGTCCGCCATCGGCGCCATCGGCTGCACCTGGGCCTGCCGGGGCGCCATCGGGGCCACCGGCTCGTCCCGGCGCAGCGGCCGGCGATCGGGCGGCGGCGGTGTCTCGTGCCCGGCCCATTCCGGCTCGACCCGGCCCTCGCCGACCGCAGCCTGGCGGGCGCCGTGGCGCGCAGACGCGACCCCGCCGGCCATGCCCGCCGCCTGCGCCACGACCGTCTCGTCGGCCTCGCCCGCCAGCGGCGCCGCGCTGAACAGCGACCTCGGTTCGGCCACCCTGCCCGCCGGTGCGCCGAGCGGCCGGCGGAACACCAGCATCGCACGATCGACGACCTCGGCGCGCGAGAACATGCCGCCGCCCTCGCGGACCGGCAGGATGTCGGCGCGCTGGTACTCCCACCCGTCGGCCGCCATCGTCTTCAGCGTCTCGGCCAGCGCCGCCGCGAACCGCTCCCCGGGCGAGCGCAGACCGCGCCGCTTGAGACCCGTCTCCGGGGCCGGCACAACCTTGTATTCGAATGGCATCGCGTCTCGTCCCACTCTGCTACCCTTGGAACATTGTGCCCATGAAGGGGGCAGCAACAAGCCCGGGCACGGCCGGCGTGACCGCGACGCGACGTCGAGGCCCCGGAAACCTTCCTCCATGGAACGCCTGGCGGACGGAAAACGTCCCGATCTCGGCGACGCCACCGCCTGCTGCCGCTGGGTCAGCCAATTCGGTCGGCGACGTGTCATGGATCACTGACACCCGCGCCACGGCCCGCTAGGTGCGCTAGACTGCAAACCGCGTATGCCACCGCGGCACCAGACCGCGGACCAAACGGGAGGTCACCGCATGCCGATCATCCGCTTCTCCGCCGTTCCCAAGACCCGCGACAACGACACCCCCTGGGTGCTCTATGGCGAGACGGCGGAAGCCCGCCTCGCCGCCGGTGTCAAGGACGCCCAGCCGCTCGCCACCGCCAAGATCAGCGGCTCGGGCACGCGCAACATCGCCGTCAAGGCCAAGAGCAAGAAGGCGATGGCGCACTACCTGAAGCCGATCCTCGAGGCCTGGGACGGCGAAGGGCCCATCGTCATCTTCGTCCACGGCTTCCAGTTCGACAGCCGTGTCGCGGGCGACAAGCCCGGTGCCAGCGTCAACCCCCATGTCCAGCTCTACCACGCGCTTGAGCACAAGGGCGGACCCGGCGGCAAGGCCGAGCAGGACAGCCATGCCAGCCCGTGGCTCGCCCGCATGGCGGGCGGCGAGCCCGCGACGGGCGAGGACTGGGACTTCCCCGGCCTCGCGATCTGCTTCGGCTACGAGAGCTGGGGCAACGAGCTGGAGGACAACGCCCAGCCCTCGACGCTCGACCTGCTGCGCGCCTTCATCGACATCGAACTTTCGGGCGGCAGGCTGCGCAACGTCTATGCGCAGGCCTATCTCGACAGCCAGGTGGCCGGCCATGTCCTCGCCCATGTGGTCGAGGGCCTGCACGCCGCGCTCGAGGGCCATCCGGGCGCGCATCGGGAGATCGACGTCTTCGCCCACTCCCTTGGCACCCGCACGGCGCTGAAGGCGATCGAGTGCGTCGCCGCCGATCACGTGGAGCCGAATGCCGACGCGCCGGAGACCGATTCCATGGGCCGGGCGATCCGCCACACGGCGCTCGACCGGCTCGGCCGCGTGATCCTGGTCGCCGGCGCCGCGCATCAGAGCCAAGCGATGACCGCGCTGGTCTCGATCCTCAAGGCCCGCCTCGGCCAGCCGGACAGGGAGCGGGTGCCGAGCTTCTACAACTTCAACTCCTCGGCCGACGACGTGATCGCCTTTCTCGGCGCTCGCGCGGCGCTGATCGTCCAGGCCGGCGAGAGCGGACGCCAAGTCGGCTTTCTCCGCGCGCTCTGGCGCTTCATCAAGGGCGGCGAGATGATCGGGCGCGAGGGCGGGCCGGACTGGCGGGACTTTCCCGACGCCGTGCGCGGCTATCCCGAATGGGTCGACGTGCAGCTCGACAACGCGCTGGTCCAGGAGTGGGGCCGCTCGATCGGCGTCGAGCTCAAGGGCGCGCGCGACGAGATCGGGATCAGCAAGATCGGCGACCACTGGATCCACTACACCCATCCGCAGAACTGGCTGCTCTATCGTCGCATCATCCGCCGCGAGCGCCGCACCGACGTCCAGAGCATCAAGGCCGGCCTCGACCTGATCGCCGGCAGCGCGGGTTGAGGCCAGGATCGGGTCGTTGGGCGGAGGCGTGGCAGGCCTCCGCCCGTGGCACGCGTTGGTCAGGCGCGGCGGCGCAGGAACCCGACGAGCGCCAGCGCCGTGACGAGGAGCGGCAGCGCCGCCGGACCGGGGATCGGCGGGACCGTGTCGACAGAGGCGCCGACGGTGAGATCGGTGATGCCGGCGCCATCGAAGCCAAAGCCCGTGCCGACCGTATCGACGTCGATCACGACCCGGTCGAAGCCGTCAGGGTCGGTCAGGCCGAATTCGGTCGAGGCGTCATAGGGGCCGGTGATCGGGAACGTCGCCAGCAGGACCGCCCCGAGGAAGACCTCGATCTCGGGCGTCGCGAAGTTGTTGGACGTATCGGCGATGCGAAACCCGAACGCGTCGACCGGCGTCGCGAAGTCGATGGTGAAGGTCGGTGAGCCGAAGTCGGGCGTGGTGCCCTGGTCGAGGGCGATCAGCTCACCCGCCTCGGTGTTGAACAATGCCCGGCCCGCGCCGAAGGCCCCACCGTCGTAGAATTCGTTGTTGGTCGAGGGATCGTCCGTGACGGTGATCGACGCGATACCGGCCGCCTGAAAGGCCGGGTCATCGAAGGCGATCGGCGTGTTGGTCGAGAAACCGGAGAGATCGACGAGGGTGCCCGCCGGCAGCGTGTTGGTCTGCACCACGGCTGCTGCCGGCGTCGAGAGGACGGCCGCGATCGCGGCCAGGTAGACGAGTCGCATGAAAACCTCCTTCATAATGGCACTCGATCGTCCGTTCATGAAAAGCGCGGATCAACCATAAGGTGTGCAACGCACCATAGTTCTTCCATGGCGTGCAAAGGCTCCCTGCGACTGCAGCTGCTTGGTCAATGAAGTGCCACCGATGGTCGGGTGATTTGCCGCCGTCCTTCGGGTAGGCTTTTCGCATGTTCATGAAGCACCCCTTGCCCCTGGCCGCATTCGGCCTCCTCCTCGCCGCCCTTCTCCCCGTGCACAGCGTGGCGCAGGAGGGCGAGGCCGCACCGGCCACGCCCGTCGACGAGGCGCCCGAGGATCCCGATCCGGCAGCCCTCGCCCGTGCCTCGGCCGCGCATGTCGCCAGCCTGCCCGCCTTCGCCTTCTCCTGGTTCATCAGCTATGACGAGGTGATCGACGGGCGCGAGAAGCTCACCTTCCTGCGCAGCGGCCGCAACGTCATGCGCCGCGGCGAAGGCTTTGCCTCCTATGCCGAAAGCGGCAACCGGCGGCGCGACTACTTCCACGACGGCAGCGTCTTCACGATCTCGGCGCCGGAGGAGGGCTTTTACGCCTCCGTCCCCTTCGAGGGCACGTTCGAGGCGCTGGTCGATGCAGCGCGCGAGCGCAGCGGCTCGGTCCTGCCGCTCTGGGCGCTGATGAGCGCCGACCTGCCCGACCGCTTCGCCCCGGACGACGGCGGAACCGCCGCCGCCTATGTCGGCGAGACGCGCATCGCGGGCACGCCGGTCCATCACCTCTCCTTCGCCAGCGACGACGAGGACTGGCAGCTCTGGGTCGCGACCGACGACGCGGCGCCGCTGCCGCTGATGCTGGTGGGCACCCGCCTCAACGAGCTGGGCTGGCCGCAGTATCGCGTCTACCTGACCGACTGGGACACCGAGCCCGAGACCGGGGCCGACAGCTTCACCTTCGTACCCGGCGAGGACGACCGCCCCGTCGCGATGCCAAGCCTCGCCGCCCGGCCATCGGACGCCGCGGGCGCTGCGGAAGCGGAGGGCGAGTGATGCGTATCAGGCACCTGCTCCTGACCCTGGCGCTCGCCGCCGCCCTGGTGATCGGCCCGCGGCCGGCCAGCATCGTGCTGCTCGAACCCTCGGTCCAGCCGGCCGAGGCGCGCCCGGGCGGTCGGCGCGCCGGCTTCTCGGGCGGGCGCGGCGGCGCGCGCCACAAGGGCAAGGCGCGGCCGCGGGGCGCGCGCACCAAGCGCCGCGCCGTCGCCCGGCCAAGCCGGCCGCGTCCGTCGGCACGCCCGGCTGTCCGCCCGAACCGCCCGGCGACGCGGCCCGCCGCGACCCGGCCGAACCGCCCCGCGGCACGGCCGCCCGGCGCCCGACCCCCCGGTGCGCGCCCCCCCGGCGCGCGTCCGCCCGGTGCCCGGCCGCCCGGTGCCCGGCCGCGCCCGCCCGGCGCGCGCCCCGGTGTGCGGCCGCCGCTGGCGGGTCGTCCGCCCGGCTGGCGTCCGCCGCACTGGCGCCCGCCCGCCTGGCGCCCGCCCGCCTACCGCCCGCCCTATGTCCGCCCGCCGCACTGGCACTACGGGTCCTACTACTACTACCCGCGCTGGGGCTGGTACTTCACGGCGGCGGTGGCGGGCGCGACGCTCGTCTATGTCGCGACGCTGCCCGAGGACGAGGAGTGCGAGAAGGTGCTCTCCGAGGGCGAGACGATGTACGTCTGCGACGGCGTCCTCTACCGCTCGACGCTCTACGAGGACGAGGAGGTCTACGAGATCGTCTCGGAGCCCGAGGAGCAGATCGACCCGGCTGCCGGCGCCGCGACCGACGTGGCGCTGGAGGGCGGCGTCCTGCAGCTGACCTCGCC
>JBCBPG010000326.1:0-5528 GCA_039820865.1 Pseudomonadota bacterium | reverse complement strand
TCTGCCGCGGCCCCCCACCCGGCCCGCTCAGGCCCCCGCTCAGACCGGGTCGGCCGAGCCGAAGACACGCTCGAAGATCGTGTCGACATGGGCGAGGTGGTAGTCGAGGTCGAAATGGGTCGCGATCTCGGCCGCATCCATCACCGCGGCGACCTCCGGGTCGGCGGCGAGGCCCGCCTGGAAATCGGCGCCCTCCTCCCAGGTCTTCATGGCGCTGCGCTGGACGGCGGCATAGGCGGCCTCGCGCGACAGCCCCTTCTGCGTCAGCGCCAGCAGCACGCGCTGCGAGTTCACCAGCCCCCGCGTGGTGTCGAGGTTGCGCTGCATGGCCTGCGGGTAGACGACCAGCTTCTCGATCACCGTGGTCAGGCGCATCAGCGCGAAGTCGAGCGTCACGGTGGCGTCGGGGCCGATGTTGCGCTCGACCGAGGAGTGGCTGATGTCGCGCTCGTGCCAGAGGGCGACGTTCTCCATCGCCGGGATCGTGTAGGCGCGCACCAGCCGGGCGAGGCCGGTGAGGTTCTCGGTCAGCACCGGGTTGCGCTTGTGCGGCATCGCCGAGGAGCCCTTCTGGCCGGGCGAGAAGTACTCCTCGGCCTCGGCCACCTCGGTGCGCTGGAGGTGGCGGATCTCGGTCGCGATGCGTTCCACCGACGAGGCGATGACGCCGAGGGTGGCGAAGAACATCGCGTGGCGGTCGCGCGGGATCACCTGGGTCGAGACGGGCTCGGGCTCGAGCCCCATCTCCATCGCCACATGCGCCTCGACCGAGGGGTGGATGTTGGCGAAGGTCCCGACGGCGCCCGAGATCGCGCAGGTCGCGACATCGGCGCGCGCCTGGTCGAGGCGGACGCGGTTGCGCGCCATCTCGGCATACATGCCCGCGAGCTTGAGGCCGAAGGTCGTCGGCTCGGCATGGATGGCGTGGCTGCGGCCGATGCAGGGTGTCAGGCGATGTTCGAAGGCGCGACGGCGCAGCGCCGCGAGCAGCTGGTCGAGGTCTTCGAGCAGGATGTCGGCCGCGCGGGCGAGCTGGACGGCGAAGCAGGTGTCGAGCACGTCCGACGAGGTCATGCCCTGGTGCACGAAGCGCGCGCTCTCGCCCACATGCTCGGCCAGGTGGGTGAGGAAGGCGATGACGTCGTGCTTCACCTCGCGCTCGATCGCGTCGATGCGGTCGATGTCGAATTCGACGTCGCGGGCGGCCCAGACGGCCTCGGCGGCCTCCCTGGGGATCACGCCGAGGGCGGCCTGCGCGTCGGCGGCATGGGCCTCGATCTCGAACCAGATGCGGAAGCGGGTCTCGGGCGACCAGATGGCGGTCATCTCGGGACGGGCATAGCGCGGGATCATGGGCGTCTCCGGCAGGGCTGGCGGGGCGCACGGGGCGCGGGAGGGCTCGGGTACGCCCGGGGGGCGCGTGGCGTGCGCTTGAGGCGCCGACCGCGGCGGGCTAGCAGACCGGCCATGGAGAGGGCAACCGAGCGTTACTTCGCCGGCACCTGGCGGCTGGAGCGCCGGGTGCGCGATGCGCTGACCGGGCGCGTGGCGCGGGCCTCGGGGGTGCTGGTGTTCCGCCCCCGTCAGGGAGCCCCGGATGTGCTGGAGGCCGAGGAGCAGGGCGAGCTCTGCCTCGGCGCTGTGCGCTATCCCTTCAGCCGGCGCACGCTCTGGCGCTTCGGGGCGGACCGCGTGGTGGCGGTGGCGTTCGAGGATGGCCGGCCGTTTCACAGCTTTGCGCATGGCGCCGCTGCGGCG
This sequence comes from Pseudomonadota bacterium, assembly GCA_039820865.1. Lineage (GTDB taxonomy): Bacteria > Pseudomonadota > Alphaproteobacteria > Rhodobacterales > Rhodobacteraceae > Thermohalobaculum. The sequence continues at coordinate 3,770 of JBCBPG010000326.1, read as the reverse complement.
GCGGGCCATCCCTGCGGCGCCGATCACTACGAGGTCGGCTATCGCTTTGGCGCTACCGCCTGGGTCAGCCGCTGGGCCGTGACGGGGCCGCGCAAGGACTACGTGATGGTGACACGGCACCTGCGTCGCGGCTGAAGCGGCGTGCCGCCGGGGCGCCGCCGCCGGTCGGACCTGCCGCCGCGGTGCACCTTCAGCCGGCGGCGCGCAGGGTCACGGGCGCTTGTGCCCCGGTCGCGGCCGGCTCCTCTTCGTCGGACGGCGGCAGCGCAATGGTCGCGTCGTCGCCGAAGTAGCGATAGGTGCCGCGCCCGGCCTCCTTGGCGGCGTAGAGGGCGGCGTCGGCGTTCATCACCAGCCGCTCGGGCGCCAGGTCCGCCTGCGGCGGCGCCAGTGCGATGCCGATCGAGGTGCCGATCAGGCAGGCGGTGCCCTCGTACTCGATCGGCTCGGAGATCACGGTGATCATCCGCTCCGACAGGATGGCGAGGCCTTCGATCGAGGGCACGTTGGGGGCCACGATCAGGAACTCGTCGCCGCCGACGCGCGCCAGGAAGTCGGACTTGCGCAGCGTCTTCGCCATGCGCCGCGTCGCCTCGACCAGCACCGCGTCGCCCGCGCCGTGGCCCAGCGTGTCGTTCACCTGCTTGAAGCGGTCGAGGTCGAGATGGAGCAGCCCGACCACGTCGCCGTTGCGCCGCGCGCGGGCCAGCGTGCTCGACAGGTGCTCGGCCAGGTAGCGCCGGTTCGGCAGGCCGGTCAGGGCATCATGCAACGCGCCGTGCTCCATCCGCGAGCGCGCCGCCTCAAGCGCTTCGGTCGTGTCCTCGACCCGGCGCACCATCGGGCGGAACACCAGCACCGAGAGGCCGATCAGCAGCGCCGCCCAGACCGAGAGGCCGAAGGCGTGCAGGTAGCGCATCTGCTGCAGCAGCGCCTCCTCGCGCCGGGTGAAGCCCGCGATCGCCGCGTCGAGCGCGAAGGGCAGGTCGAAGCGGGCCGCGGCGATCACCGGCTCGATCGTCGCGAAGTCGATGCCGGCCAGCGGCAGGTCGAGCAGCGCCTCGGTCTCGGCCGCGAAGCCGTCGAGCCGGGCGTCGAGCGCATAGGGGCTTTCGGTGAAGACGGCGGCGACGCCGTCCGCCGCGCCCGGTGCCACCGCGCCCGCGTCCGCGGGGTCCAGTCCGGCCTCGACCAGCAGCAGCCGGTGGTTGGCGCGCAGACGGCCGGTGTCGGCCGCGATATCGCGGCGGAGCGATGCGAAGCCGGGCAGCGGCACCGGCTGAACCAGCGCGATCGCCTTCATCGCGATTCGCTGGGTGAGCATGTGCTGCTCGCTCGCGATCGCCGAGACGCGGCTCAGCGCCCCCCGGTGATCGTCCATCAGCCGGTTCAGCGCGAGCAGCCCGATCGCCACGATCGCGAGCGATGCCAGCGCCCAGCGATAGGCACGCGTCATGCGCTGCCCCAGCTCAGTCCGTGTCGACATGGTCTGCCCCCCGATGTGTGGTGGCAGGAAAAAACCTCGAGATTACCGTCGCCTGAGGGAAAGTGGTTAAACCTTCGGGGTTCCGCGGAGTGGACGTGGCACCCAAACAGGCGCCGTGCCGGATCGGGCCAGGATCTCCCGCTGGAACCCGTCCGCCCGGCGGCGCTGCGGCTCCGCATCGGGACGGTGACGCGAAACGAGCCTCGTTTGCGCCTTGTGATCGCCCAAGTGCGGGATAACCCTTACAGCAAGTGGATGGCAGCGTTTCTACCAGGTCCGCGGATTACGTGTCGGGTTGAGTGTCTGGTGCTGCCGTGTGGCCGGCAGCCCGGCGACTGAATTAGCGGTACCACGCTGGCGGCGAGGACCGCGCGGTTTCCAAGGGGAGCGATCATGAAATCGACGACGCGGATTTGTGCACTGGCCGTGGCCGGTTGCGTGTGCAGCGCCGGCGCCGACGCGCAGGATATCTCGAAGTATTCCGAGGTGGTGCAGAACATTGCCGCGGGCGAACTGCAGACCTGGATCACCGATCCGGTCTTCGTCTATGCGATCCGCGAGCAGAACGAGACGTTCGGCACGCTGAGCGAGCGCCGCATCAAGCGCATGGACCGCCAGTGGATCGCCGAGAACGGCAGGGGCCCGATGATCGGCGACCTGCTGGACCGACAGGCCTCGATCATCCTGCGTGACCGTCGCGAGCTGTCGAGCGGCGTGATCACCGAGATCATCCTGATGGACAAGTACGGCCTGAACGTCGCGATCTCGGATCCGACCTCGGACTTCTTCCAGGGCGACGAGGCGAAGTACCAGGACACCTACCTGATCGGCCCGGGCGCCGTGCATGTCTCGGAGGTCGAGTTCGACGACTCGACCGGCGTCGACCAGACGCAGGTGTCGATGACCGTCGTCGATCCGGACTCGGGCGCGCCGATCGGCGCCGTGACCTTCGGCATCAATCTCGAGGTCCTGATCAACCAGGGCATCAACTGACGTCCATCCGGCGCGCCGTGGGGCGCGCCGGGCGTTCATGCATTGGCGTCCGTGTCACGTGGACGGGCGCCTGTCCGCTCATGCGGACCCGTCAGCGCCGGGCGATCTCGATCCGGCGCTCGCTGGCGCGTGCCGTCTCGCTCTTCGGCAGCCGGATCTTGAGGACGCCGTCGGTGAAATCGGCGCTGACGCCCGCCTCGTCCACGTCCTCGGGCAGGGTGAGGCTGCGCGCGAACTGGCCGTAGCGGCGCTCGGAGACGAGGCGGTCGCCGTCCTCGCGCCGGTTCTCCTCGCGCTTTTCCCCGCGGATGGCGAGGCGGCCCTGCGCGACCTTGAGCTCGATGTCGTCGGCGCCGACGCCCGGCAGCTCGAGCGTCAGTTCGTAGGCGTCTATGCCCTCGCTGAGGTCCAGCGCCGGCGACATCGCGCGGCCGCGGGTCATCTCCTGCGCCATGCCTGGCCACTGGTTGGGCCACTGGCTGGGCGAGAGCCCGTGTCCCGGCCACTGGGGCGCGCTGATGAGCTGCTCCATCTCCCGGCGCATTGCATCGAAGGGGGAGAGGGCGGGCCGCCGGTCGACGGCCGGCGCCGTGGCAACATGGGTTGCATCGTCCTTCATGGCTCGTACTCCCGTATGCCTGTCTGGGGTCGTCGCCGCCGGACGCGCGGGTCCGGCGGCGACGTCGGGAGTGAGCACGAACGGCTCGTTGGTGGCATTGACAGTGGTCAAGCCGCACGGATGCGGCAGGGTCACTGCCCGTTCAGGATCTCGCCGGGGCGGTAGAGCATGCCCCGCTGCGAGAGCCCCGGCCGCTGCGTGCCGGCGCAACGGTCGCGGATATGGCCCATCGGGATCGGGTTACCCTCGAAGCCCCAGTGGCCGGTCGCCATGTTGAGCCAGTAACGCCCCGGCCAGACCGGCCCGCAGGAGTAGCGGGCCAGCGCGGTCATCTCGTCGGCCGTCAGCCGCTTGCCGTTCACCCAGGTCTGCGCCTCCGCCGTCCCGGCCGTGGCCAGGCCGAGCGCAAGCGCCAGGATCGCCGTCTTCCACATCGGATTTCTCCCCGTTTGCGGTTGTCGCAGGGAGAACATGGAGACCCGCGCCGGGTTCCCCGGTGCCGCGCGGCACAGCCGGGGCGTCGCGTGCTCAGCCCGCCGCGGCGGCGCGGTGGAGCCCCATGAGGAACCCGGTCCCCATGTCGTGGCGGATGCCGTCCACCTCGGCGCGGATCGCCGAGAGGTCCTCGGCCCCGTCCATCACGCCCTTGGCCAGGTTGCCGAGCGTGCCGGC
>JBCBPG010000325.1:0-5536 GCA_039820865.1 Pseudomonadota bacterium | reverse complement strand
TTCGATCTTAATTTCCATAAAGTCAGGGCGCTCAACAGGGCGATCGCAAATGTCAGCTATGAACTGCATCAACCAATCATTAGCGGCCATGCCGCAATACAACCGAAAAACCTCAACAATTGCGCCAGATAAGAAGAGAGTCGAGAAGGGCATCGCCAGGTCGCTCGAGCCCTTCATCGCCGCCGAGGCCGACTTCGCCAAGGAGGGCTACCACGGCGCGATGCTCTCGCTCTCGACCTTCGACGGCGAGGTCCACGGCCTGCCCTTCTCGGTCTCGCTGCCGGTCGGCTACTACAACATGGACATCCTCGAGGCCGGCGGCGTGACCGAGCTGCCGCGCACCTGGGACGAGGTCGTCGAGGCCTGCAAGACCATGCAGGCCAACGGCATCGACAACCCGATCTTCTGGGGCTGGAACATCACCGGCAACTGGTTCGTCCAGGCGCTGATGTGGTCGCAGAACGAGCCGATCATCACCGGCGCCGACTTCCGCCTCGACACCGTGCAGGGTGCCCGCGCGCTCGACACGATGCAGATGATCTTCCGCGAGTGCGAGATGAAGAACCTCGACTGGAAGGCCGCGCTCGCCTCGTTCTCGGCGGGCGAGATCGGCATGATGTACTGGTCGACCTCGGCGCTTGGCGCGGTCGAGCGCGAGCAGGGCGATTTCGAGCTCCGCACCGGCCCGTTCCCCGGCATCGCCGGCGCGCCGCTCGGCCTGCCCGCGGGCGGCAACGCGGCCATGCTGGTCTCGGACAGCGAGGATCCCGCCCAGCTCGAGGCCGCCTGGGCCTGGCTCAAGTTCATCACCTCGGGCGAAGGCGCTGCCGACGTCGCCCGCACCACCGGCTACATGCCGCCGAACAGGGCCGCCAACGAGATCATCCTGGCGGACTTCTACGACCAGAACCCCAACAAGCAGACCGCCGTCGACCAGCTGCCGCTGCTGCGCGACTGGCTCGCCTATCCGGGCGACAACGGCCTCGCCGTCACGCAGGTCATCTATGACGGCGTCGAGAGCATCGTGGTCGGCGACGCCGACGACATGGCGGACCTGCAGGAGGAGATGACCGAGGAGGTCCAGGACCTGCTGCCGCAGTAAGCCGGGGCACCCGGCCGCCGTCGGGACGCCCGACCGCAGCATCCACCACCCGCCGGGGCGGCCCGCCCGCCCCGGTTCACCCTGCCGACCGGGGCCGCGCCAATGACCGACACCACCTTCCGCCTTGCCATCCTCAGCGACAGCCATCTCGTGGCCGGCGACGGCCCGCTCTACGGCCTCGACCCGCGCGCACGCCTCGACGCGGCGATCGCCGCGATCGCGCGCGACCATGCGAACGCCGACGCGCTGCTGATCGCGGGCGACCTGACCCACTGGGGCGAGGAGGCGGCCTACCGCTCGCTCGAGGCCGCGCTCGCGCCCTGCCCGCTCCCGGTCGTCCTCATGATGGGCAACCACGACCAGCGCGCGCCCTTCCGCGCGGTCTTCGGCACCGGCCATGACGACGCCGACGGCTTCGTCCAGGCGGTCCACACCTGGCCGCAGCTCACGCTCATCACCCTCGACACGCTCGACGAGGAGGGCGTCGTCACCAGGCATGCCGGCCATCTCTGCGCCCGCCGCCTCGCCTTTCTCGAACGCGCGCTGGCGGCGGCACCGGCCGACCGGCCCGTCGTCGTCGCCCAGCATCACCCGGCCGCGACGCTGGGCCTGCCGGCGATGGACCGCATCCGCCTGGTCGACGGCGCCGCCGAGCTCGCGGCCTTCCAGCGCGCCGGCCGCCGGCCGGACCTGATCCTGCACGGCCATGTCCACCGTCCCGTCGCGGGCGCCTGGGCCGGCATCCCCTTCCACATCCAGCGCGCCCTCTCCCACCAGGTGCATTACGACGAGACGACCGGGGACCACATCCCCGGCACGCACGAGGCGCCCGACCTCGCCATCCTGCACGTCACCCCGGACACGCTGGCCGTCCATGCGCGCAGCTACCTCTACGACGGCCCGGTCTACTCGATGACCGATCCGGCGGCCGTCGCGGCCGACAGCCCCGCGAGCCTGCCCGTCATGCCAGCACGACCATGACGCTCGCGCGCTACCGCGCCGTCCTCTGCGATCTCGACGGCTGCCTCGTCTCGGGCACGACCCTGCTGCCGGGCGCGGCCGCGCTGGTCGGCGCGGTGCGCGAGCGGCTGTGGATCGTCTCGAACAACTCGACCGACACGCCCGCCACGCTGGCCGGCCGCCTCGCGGCGCAGGGCCTGGCGATCGCGCCCGAGCGGCTGCTGCTGGCGGGCGCGCTGGCCGTCGAGACGGTCGCGGCCGAGCATCCCGGCGCGCGCATCGCCCTCTTCGCCGCCGCGCCGCTGGCCGACCACGCCCGCGCCCTCGGCCTCCGCCCCGTCGACGAGGGTCCCCAGATCGTCCTGCTCGCCCGCGACACCGGCCTCACCTACGACCGGCTGCAGCGCCTGGTGGCGCATGTCCATGGCGGCCTGCCCTTCTTCGTCGCCAACCCCGACGCCACGCACCCGGATGCCCAGGGCCGGCCCGTGCCCGAGACCGGCGCGCTCCTGCAGGCGGTGCGCAGCTGCGTGCCCGACGCCGCGCCGCGCGTGATCGGCAAGCCCGACATCACGCTGATCGAGACCGCCCTCCGCCGCGCCGCTGCCCGCGCGGACGAGGCGGTGTTCATCGGCGACAACCCGGGCACCGACGGGCTGGGCGCCACCCGCGCGGGCCTCGACTTCATCCGCGTCGGCCCTGCCGGCACACCGGGCACGCGCCGCCTGGCCGATCTCCTGGCCGTGGAAGCGCCCGACCCCGCGCTCGCCGCCCGCCGCTGAGCCACCGCCCGGCGCGCGTCGGCCCTGTCGGGGCGAGGTGTTGAGCCGGGACCACGCGCAATGCCACTGTCGCGCCCAGGGGATCGCGCCGCCAGCGCCGCCCCCTCGCCGCAGCCCTCCCGAGACCAGCCGAGGCCATGGACGATCCGGTCGATCACGACGCACCCGTACCGGCCCCCGACCCCGCGCCGCGTGACGGCGCGCCCGGCCGGTCGGTGCCGGGCTACGGCCCGCTGCGCCCGTTCGGGGGCGCCGCCGTGCCCGTGCAGGGACACCGCCGCTCACCCACGCCCGACCGGCCGGTCCGACCGAAGCAGGTCGCCTCGATCGAGGCCGCCTTCGACGCCTGCGCCATCGCCGACGGCGCGACGCTCTCCTTCCACCACCACCTGCGCAACGGCGACGCGGTCCTGAACGCGGTTGTGGCGGTGGCCGAGGCGCGGGGCCTCGCCGGCCTCCGTCTCGCGGCCAGCGCGATCTTCCCGGTCCACGCCCCCCTCGTCGACGCGATCCGCAAGGGCGTGGTGGCCGGGATCTGGACCGACTACGCGAGCGGCCCCGTGGCCGGGGCGATCGACGCCGGCGCCCTGCCCCGCCCCGCCGTCTTCCAGACCCATGGCGGCCGGGCCCGCGCGATCGAGACCGGCCAGCTCGCGATCGATGTCGCCTTCATCGCCGCGCCCCTGGCCGACCGCTGGGGAGGCGCCTGGGGCGCGGAGGGCGCCGCGGCCTGCGGCCCGCTCGGCTATCCCCGCGTCGATGCCGATCACGCCCGCCATGTCGTCGTCGTCGCCGAAAGCCTGTCGCCGGCGCCGCTCGAGCGCGTCGACATTGCCGCCGGGAGGGTCGATCACGTCGTCACCCTGCCGTCGATCGGCGACCCGGCCGCCATCGTCTCGGGCGCGACCCGCGTGGCCGACGATCCGGTCGCCGCCGCCATCGCCGAGCTTGCGGCCGAGGCGATCGCCGCTTCGGGCGCCCTCCGCCCCGGCCTCGCCTTCCAGACCGGCGCGGGCGGCGTGCCGCTGGCCGCCGTACCGCGCGTCGGCGAGGCGATGCGCCGCGCCGGGGTGGTCGGCGACTACATCTGCGGCGGTCTCACCGGCGCCCATCTGCGACTGGTCCGCGCGGGCCTGTTCCGCCGCGTCCTCAACGTGCAGAGCTTCGACCGCGAGGCCGTCGCCTCGGTCGCCGCCGATCCCTGGCACCGCGGGATCTCGGCGGCCGAGTATGCCAGCCCCCTCCATCCGCGCAGCGCCGTCGACGGCCTCGACATCGTGCTCCTCGGCGCGGCCGAGATCGACCGGCAGTTCGACGTGAACGTCACCGTGAGCGGTGACGGGCGCATCATCGGCGGGCCGGGCGGCCATCCGGACGCGGCCGCGGGCGCCGGTCTCACTGTGGCGACGACGCGGCTGACGGCAGGCGGCTATCCCAAGGTCGTCGAGCGCGTCCTCACCGTGACGACGCCGGGCGCGAGCGTCGACCTTCTCGTCACCGAGCGCGGGATCGCGGTCAATCCGCGCCGGCCGGCGCTCGCCGATCGTCTCGTCCGGCGGGGCCTGCCCGTCATCGAGATCGGCGCGCTGATCGAGGCGGCGGCCGCCGCCGCCACCCGCCGGCCCGTCATGCCCGGGGGCGACCTCCGCGCCCTGATCGAGTACCGCGACGGCACCGTCATCGGCCGCGTCGGCGGCTGATGCTTCATCGCGGGCCAGCCGGCCGCCCGCCCTGGCCCTGCGCAGGCAGCGTCGCGGTGTCGGCCCGCGATCCCGTCACGCCCGTCGGGAGCCGGACGCCATCCTGCGCGCCATCGATCTCGGCGAAGACCTCGGCGAGCATGGCAAAGAGCTCCTGCTTGCGCACCGGCTTGCCCAGGAAGCGGTCCATCCCGGCGTCGAAACAGCGCTGTTGGTCCTCGACCGTCACGTTGGCGGTGACGGCAACGATCGGCGCGGCCCGATCCGCCCGGCCCTCGGCCGCCAGGCGCTCGCGGATCCGGCGCGACGCCTCGTAGCCGCTCATCACCGGCATCGAACAGTCCATCAGGACCAGGTCGGGCTCGTCCTCGAAATAGGCGGCCAGCGTCTCGGCACCGTCGACGCGGAAGTCGAGCACCGCGCCCGTCGGCTCCAGCATCTTCGCCAGCACGAGGCGGTTGGTCTTGCCATCCTCCGCGATCAGGATTCGCCGCCCGGCCAGCTGCAGCCCCTCGACGCCGCGCTGTCCGATGGGGCCGGCGGCGTCAAAGCGCTCCCCGGCGGCCAGTGCGGCGACCTGGCGCGCCAGGAGACGGGTGCGCAGCGGCTTGAGGTGCACGCCGGCGTAGCCCTGCGCGACCAGGCGCGCGGCATCGCGGCCGTGGCGGACGGCCGCGAGCAGCACCACCGGGGTCTCCGGCGCGGCCCAGACCTGCCTGACCTTGGCCAGCAGCGCCGCCGCGTCGCCGGGCGCGGCAGCATCGTCGACGACCACCGCCGCGACGGCCCCGGGACCGGTCGCCTCCGCCACCGCGGGCGCGTCGGCGCCGGTCGGCGGCACCGCACGCAGCCTGCCCCGCCGGGCCCCGGCGCCGCCGCGCTCCTGCCCGGGCGTCGGCAGCGCCCGTGCCTCGACGGTTGCGATCCCCTCCAGCCGGAGCTGCGCGGCGATCAGCTGCCGTGCCGCGGCGACCGGCGAGACGACCGCCACC
>JBCBPG010000324.1:0-5575 GCA_039820865.1 Pseudomonadota bacterium | reverse complement strand
GGCGAAGGCTTCAACGAGGGATTGTCCGCTGCACGCAGGCGTGGTCGCGGCGCGGCGACCAACCCGACGGGGCGATTCGAGAAATTCAACACCATCCGGGTCGAAGACGACTGGAACCTCGATCTGGACGAGGGCCAGCCGCCCTTGCGGACCGAGGTGACGGTCGATGCGTCGCGTTCGGTGCTGACGCGCAATCGCTCGCCCGATGTGCCCTTCGACCGCTCCGTGAACCCCTACAGGGGCTGCGAACACGGCTGCGTGTACTGCTTCGCGCGCCCCAGCCACGCACAGCTCGGCCTGTCGCCGGGGCTGGATTTCGAGACACGGCTGACGGTGAAGCCGCGGGCGCCGGCGCTGTTGGCCGAGGCGCTGTCGCGGCGGGGGTATTCCGTCCAGCCGATCGCGATCGGGACGAATACCGACCCCTACCAGCCGATCGAGCGCCAGCACCGGGTGATGCGGGGCGTGCTGCAGGTGCTGGAGCGGTTTGCCCATCCGGTCACGGTCACGACCAAGGGCGCGGGGGTGGTGGACGACACCGAGATCCTGGCGCGGCTGGGCCGGCGGGCGCTGGCGACGGTGACGCTGTCGCTGACAACGCTGGACCCCAAGCTCAGCCGGTCGCTGGAGCCGCGGGCGGCGGCGCCGGGGCGGCGGCTGGCGGCGATCCGGACGCTGGCGCGGGCGGGCGTGCCGGTGGGGGTGAACCTGGCGCCGGTGATCCCGGGGCTGAACGATCACGAGATCGAGGCGCTGGCGTCGGCGGCGGCCGAGGCGGGGGCGACGGCGATGAAGCACACGGTGCTGCGCCTGCCGCTGGAGGTGGCGGCGCTGTTCCGCGACTGGCTGGAGCGCGCGCGGCCGGGCGAGAAGGACAAGATCATGGGGCGTGTGCGCGACCTCCATGGCGGGCGCGACTATGACCCCGCCTGGGGGCGGCGGCTGAAGGGGCAGGGGGTGCATGCGCAGCTGATCGCCCGGCGGGTCGAGGCGGCGCGGCGGCGATGCGGCCTGGCCGAGCGTCTGCCGGTGCTGCGCTGCGACCTCTTCGCCGTGCCGGCGAAGCCCGGGGACACGGCGCAGCTGGCGCTCGACCTCTGAGCGGGGCCGCCCTCCCCGCCCTCTCCCTCGGCCCTCTCCCCCGCCCCTCTCCCCCGGCCCCTCTCCCGGGGGGAGAGGGGGGCGCTAGCGGTGGGCTGGTCTCCCGGCCGGCGAGCATGTTCTCTGGCTGCGGGGCGTCGGGGCGTCGGGGTGTGAGGGCGCGCGGGGGTGGTTGATGGCGGGGGATTTCGACGAGGCGTTGCTGGCCGGGCTGCCCGGTCCGGTCGCGGGGGTCGACGAGGTCGGGCGCGGGCCCTGGGCGGGGCCGCTGGTGGCGGCCGCCGCGCTGCCGCTGGCGGGGGTGGCGCTGCCGGCGGGGCTGGCGGACAGCAAGGCGCTGACGCCCGGGCGCCGCGAGACGCTGGCGGCCGAGATCCGGGCCGCGATGCCCGTGGCGATTGCCGTGGTCGAGGCGGCGGAGATCGATGCGCTCGGCCTCGGCCCCGCGAACGATGCGGCGATGCGGCGCGCGGCCGAGACGCTGGCGGCGCAGGCGCCGTTCGGGGCGCTGGCCATCGACGGGCGCCGGGTGCCGCCAGGGCTGGCCTGGCCCGCGCGCGCGGTTGTCAGGGGCGATGCGCGGGTGGCGGCGATCGCGGCGGCCTCGATCGTGGCCAAGGTGGCGCGCGATGCGGTGATGGTGGCGCTGGAGGCGCGCCATCCGGGCTATGGCTGGGCGCGCAACAAGGGCTATGGCACGGCCGAGCATGCCGCGGCGCTGGCGCGGCTGGGCCCCACGGCCGAGCATCGCCGGTGCTTCAAGCCGGTGCGTGAGGCCATGGGGCGGGTGGCGCCGTCCACGCACCCGGCGGACGGGTGTGGCGTGAGTGATTCTTGACCGCGATGGCATCTTGCGGCAGTGTCAAGTCTGCAGTGCAGAAATTTCCATCGGGCGCGGGAGGGGGCCATGAGGGACAAGGCCGGGCTGCCGCGCGACCAGGTGATCGAGGGCGACTGCGTGGCCGCGATGGCGGCGCTGCCCGAGGGTTCGGTCGATCTGGTCTTTGCCGATCCGCCCTATAACCTGCAGCTCAGGGGCGAGCTGACGCGACCCAACCACTCGCGCGTCGACGGGGTCGACGACGCCTGGGACCAGTTCGCCAGCTTCGCCCATTACGACGCCTTCACCCGGGCCTGGCTGGCCGAGGCGCGCCGGGTGCTGAAGCCGGACGGCGCGCTCTGGGTGATCGGCAGCTATCACAACATCTTCCGCGTGGGCGCCTGCCTGCAGGATGCCGGGTTCTGGGTGCTGAACGACATCGTCTGGCGCAAGACCAACCCGATGCCGAACTTCCGCGGCCGCCGCTTCTGCAACGCGCATGAGACGCTGATCTGGGCGGCGCGCGATGCGGGCTCGAAGCCGGTCTTTCACTACGAGGCGCTGAAGGAGCTGAACGAGGGGCTGCAGATGCGCTCGGACTGGGTGATGCCGGTCTGCGGCGGGCCGGAGCGGCTGCGCGACGAGGCGGGCGACAAGCTGCATCCGACGCAGAAGCCCGAGGCGCTGCTGCACCGGGTGATCCTGGGCACGACCAACCCGGGCGACACGGTGCTGGATCCGTTCTTCGGCACGGGCACGACGGGGGCGGTGGCCAAGCGGCTGGGGCGCCACTTCGTCGGCATCGAGCGGGACGCGGGCTATGCGGCGATCGCGCGGACACGGATCGCGGGCGTGGTCGCGCATGACGACGCGGCGCTGCGGCTGAGCGTGGCCAAGCGGGCGGCGGTGCGGGTGCCCTTCGGCAGCCTGGTCGAGCGCGGGCGCCCGGCGCCGGGCGACATGCTGGTCTCGAGCTGCGGGCGCCACCGCGCCAAGGTCCGCGCCGACGGGACGCTGGTCGCGCACGAGGTCGCGGGCTCGATCCACAAGGTGGGCGCGACGCTGACAGGCGCGCCCTCGTGCAACGGCTGGACCTTCTGGCTGCACGAGACCCCCACGGGCCCGGTTCCGATCGACCTCTACCGCCAGGAGATGCGGGCGGAGATGGCGAAGGGGTAGCGTCCCGATCCGGGCGCGCGTCCACGGTTTCCCGGTATCGGGGCTGGGCCCTGCCCTCCCTACGTCATGATACGCCCCAGCCTGTGAACATAGGCAGAACATTCGGATTGTGTCTTGCCACCTGCCTGGTCAGGCGGTGTTCACCGAAGCGGGGCTACGATGACGCGGAAGGGGGCGCCGCCAAGCCTACCTCGGCCGGACCGGGGGCCCGGGCGGCTCGGTCAGTCGAAGCGGGCGGAGGGGGCGAGGACCTTGGCTTCGCCGGTGAGGACGGGCTTGCCGTCGACCGAGACGCGGCAGTCGAGGGTCACGCGGCGCCTGGCGTGGTCGATGGCGGCGACGGTGACACGGGCCTCGACGGCGTCGCCGGGGCGCACGGGCCCCAGGAACTTGAGCGACTGGCCGAGATAGACGCTGCCCTCGCCCGGCAGTCGCTGGCCGATCACGGCCGAGAGCAGGCTGGCAGTCAGCATGCCGTGGGCGACGCGGCCCGCGAAGATCGTCTGCTGCGCATAGTCGTCGTCGAGGTGGACCGGGTTGCGGTCGAGCGAGACCTCGGCGAAGGCGCGGATATCGGCGTCCGTGATGGTCTTGGACACCGCCGCGGTCATGCCGATGGCGATCTCCTCGATGCAGACGCTCTTGGGCGCACCGTTCGCAGGCTGGTCGTCGAACATGGGGCGCTTCCTCCCGAAACTGTATTGCGACGCAGCATTACAGGAGATCGGCAGGGCGCGCAACAATCATGCGCAAGAAAATTCTGTCTCGACGCGAGATTCTTTCGGTTTCGATCTGGACGATCCCGTCGCACCATCGCGCGCCGGAGCGTCAGCGCAGGCGCCCGATGGCGTAGCGGGGGCGGCGGGCGGCGGGCTCGGTGGCCAGCAGGGCCTCGACGCGGGCCGGGTCGGGATGGTCGGGGTCGGGATGCGCGGGCGAGGCGACGGCCGCGGTCGCGATCCCGCCGGTGACCCACAGCGCGTCGATCCCCTGCGCGTTCGCACCCTCGACGTCGTGGTGCAGGCTGTCGCCCATCGCCAGGATCCGCGCGCGCGGGATCTCGCGCCCCGCCGTCTCGGCGATCTGGCCGAGTGCCCAAGTGTAGGAGGGCGGGTGCGGCTTGCCGTACCAGATGACCGCGCCGCCGGCCTGTTCGTAGCGCTCGGCGATGGCGCCCGCGCACCAGAGCCGCTCATCGCCGCGGTCGACCACGATGTCGGGATTGGCGCAGAGCAGCGGCAGGCCGCGCGCCTTCCAGGTGGCGATGCGGTCGTCGTAGCTTTCGGGCGTCTCGGCCTGGTCGTCCTCGAAACCGACGAGGAGGACGGCGTCGGCCGCCTCGACCGGCACGGGCGCGAGGCCGAGATCGCCCAGCATCGAGAGGTCGCGCTCGGGGCCGACATAGTGGAAGGCGCGGCCGTGCTGGCCCGCGCGCATCGCCCGCTGGCAGGCCTCGCCCGAGGACATGATGGCGTCGTGCGTGTCCTCGGGCGCGCCGATGGCGGCGAGGAAGCGGGCCACGCCACAGGCCGGGCGCGGGGCGTTGGTCAGCAGCACGACGATGCCGCCGCGGGCGCGGAAGCGGCGGAGCGTGTCGATGGCGGCGCCATAGGGCTCGAGCCCGTTGTGATAGCAGCCCCAGAGGTCGACGAGCAGCGCGTCGTAGTCCTCGGCCACGTCGTCGAGGCTGTCGATGAGACGGGTCTCGGCGGTGGTCAATAGCGACATGGGGACCTCGCAGCACGATGCGTGCTTCGCGTAGGGCGCGCCGGGCGCGGGCGCAAGCTCTGATGGCGCCCCCGGGCGGGGACTGGGGGAGGGGGACGGCGCGCCGTCAGCCGCGACGCCAGAGAGGCCGCAGGGCGAGGAAGCCGCGGTAGCCGAGCTCGGCGACGGCCGCGACGGGTGGGCTGTCGAGGAGGCGGCCGAGGCGGCGCATCCGGGGCAGCGCGCGCCAGAGCGCGGCAAAGCCGCGGGCACCGTCGATCTGCCGGCCGTCGCGGGTCTCGACGGTGAAGCGGGCGAGCAGGCGGTCGCGATCGGTGCCGGGCGGCAGGCGGTCGGCCGAGGCGGGGTCGGCGACGTCGATCCAGGCGATCTCGCCGCCGCCCTGCATGCCGCGATAGGTGGCGATCTCGCGCGAGCAGACCGGGCAGGCGCCGTCGTAGTAGACGGTCGCCGCCGCGGCGCCGTCATCGACTGCGCGCTGGGTGCGCTGGGGCGTGGCGGTGGGGTCGGTGGCGGCCATGGATCCTCTGGCGTGGCGTCCTCACCGCCCCAGATGTCCCTTCGACGCGCCAAGGCCAGAGCAGGGGGATGCGATGCCGCAGGGGGAGACGGGACCGACCGGGAGCGCTGCTGGCGAGGCGGCTGGCGAGGCGGCTGGCAAGGCGGCTGGCAAGGCGGCTGGCAAGGTGGCGGGCAGCGCGGCAGCTGCAGCGGGGGCCGCAGCGGGTGAGAGGGCGGGTGAGAGGG
>JBCBPG010000323.1:0-5578 GCA_039820865.1 Pseudomonadota bacterium | reverse complement strand
TGATCACCTGTGCCATGATCAGGAACTGCAGCGGCGTCATGTCGAGCGAGAGCACGAACTCCTCGATCAGCCCCTCGCCGCCGAGGTACGAGAACACCGAGGCGAAGGTCCAGGAGCCGACGAACATCCAGCACACCATCGCCGAGGTGCGCATCGTGAGATAGACGCTCTCGCGCAGCCGGTCCCAGGTGAGCGAACGGTAGGCGAGCGCCAGCAGGAGGCCGCCGAGCGCACCGAGCGAGGCGGCCTCGGACGGCGTGGCCAGGCCGAACAGGATGGCGCCCAGCACCGCGAAGATCAGGATCGCCAGCGGGAAGAACGAGGTGACCAGCATCAAGATCACCGTCCCGAAGGACAGGTCGTCGGTGTCCTCGCGGGGTGGCTTGGGCGCCAGCTGCGGCTGCAGCGTCGCCCGGCCGACCACGTAGATCATGTAGAGGCCCGCGAGCAGGAAGCCCGGGAACAGCGCCCCCGCATAGAGCTTGACGATCGAGACGTTCGAGGTCGCGGCATAGACGATCAGCATGATCGACGGCGGGATCAGGATGCCGAGGCAGCCGCCCGCGCAGATCACGCCCGATGCGAAGGAGACGTCGTACTTGGCCCGCAGCATCGAGGGCAGCGCCAGCATGCCCATCAGCGTCACGACCGCGCCGATGATGCCGGTGGCGGTGGCGAAGAGCGCGCAGGTCGCCAGTGCCGCGACCGCCATGGCGCCTGGCAGCCGCTTGGCCGTGACATAGAGCGTGTCGAAGAGGCGGGTGACGATGTTCGCCCGCTCGACCACGTAGCCCATGAACAGGAACAGCGGGATCGCCGTCAGCACGTCGTTCGACATGACCGAGTAGGTCTGGTTCACGAACAGGTCGAAGACCCGGTTGTTCAGGAACCCGCCGATATACTCGAAGGTCAGTTCCAGCGAGCCCGGCACGTCGCCGGCGGCGATCTGTTCGGGCGTCGCGTTCTCCGACTTCTGCACCGCGCGGTCATAGCCGCGCCACATCCGGTCGGGCTCGAAGTAGGCATAGTAGCCGAACAGCACCGCCATCGCCATGAGCGTGAATGCGACGGGGAAGCCCAGGAAGATGCTGATGATGAAGAGCACCAGCATCATGATGGCGATCTGAGGTTCGGTCACTGGTTCTTCTCCTGACGCCAGCTGCGCCCTTCGAACGTGTCTTCGGGGGCCTCGGCCTCGGCCTCGGCGGCCTCTCGGGCCTTGCGCTCGGCCGCCTCGCGCAGGATCTTGTCCTCCAGTTCCTCGACATCCTCGTCATGCGGCACCCATTCGCCGGTGCGTATGGCGACGAGGCAGCGCATCACCTGCGCACAGCCCTGCAGGAAGAGCAGGATGCCGGCGGCGACGATGATCACCTTGAACTGGAACACCGGCATGCCGGCAGGCGACATCACCGAGACCTCGGTGTAGCGGATCGACCGCTCGGCATACTTCCAGCCGGCGAAGATCAGCGCCAGCACGCCGGGGAAGAAGAAGACGAAGTAGAGCAGGCATTCGACCCGGGCCTGCATCCGCACCGACCAGAGCCGGTAGAGGAAGTCGCCGCGCACATGCGCGTTGGTCGCCAGCGCATAGGCGCCGCCCATCATGAAGAGCGTGCCGTACATCATGTAGCTGAGATCGAAGGCCCACGAGGTCGGCGCGTTGAAGAAATAGCGCGAGAAGACCTCGAAGCTGACGCCCAGCGTCATCACCACGATCAGCCAGGCAAAGGCCTTGCCGAACGCGGCGTTCAGCCGGTCGATGAAATGGATCGCGGTGACCATTCGGTGTCCTTCATCCCGCTTGGCATGCCCATGGGCCGTCGGACGCGCCGCCAGCATTCCACCCTGCCCGGTCTGTCCGGTTCCTGCCATAGGGCGCCGGCCGGCGGGCGAGGTCGATCCTGCGATGCGTTGCACGCAGCCTACGGCGAACGGTGTAGGGTGCGAGCAACGCACCGCCGCGCAGGGCCCTAACGGAAGGCGGCCGGGGAACGGCGCCCCGGCCGCGCTCAAGCCCATGCCGGCGCCAGGGTGGCGCCGGCCGGTTCGCGACGGCTCAGAACGCCGGCAGCTTGCCCGGGTAGTAGTGGTTGTAGGCCAGCTTGTAGTCGGCGGCGTTCAGCAGGTCGTAGTAGGCGACACGGTCGCACCAGGACTTCTGGCTCTCGACGACGCGGTTGAAGAAATCGTCCTGCGTCAGGTCGGTCAGGACGGTGTCCCAGGCCGTGAGCTGCTCCTTCAGGATCGACTCCGGCGTGCGGTAGACGTTGACGCCGTCCTCGGTCTCCAGCTTGGTCAGGTCGGCCGAGTACTTGTCCATGGCCAGGCCGTAGTTGGCGGTGTTGGCCGCCTCGGCCGCGTATTCGAGGATCGCCTGCTGCTCTTCGCTGAGCGTCTCGAACAGGTCCTTGTTGAAGATGATCTCGAAGAACTCGGCCGCCTGGTGGTAGCTGGACAGGTGGTAGTGCTTCGAGACGTCCTGCGCGCCGAACTGGCTGTCCGAGGTCGGGTTGTTGAACTCGAACGCGTCGATCACGCCGCGCTCCAGCGCCGGGACGATCTCGCCGCCCGGCAGCTGGGTGACGTTGATGCCGGCGGCCTGCATGACGTCCGAGGCCAGGCCCACGGTGCGCCACTTGAGGCCCTTCATGTCGTCGATCGAGGTGATCTGCTGCTTGAACCAGCCGAGCGGCTGGGTCGGCATCGGCAGCGCGAAGAAGCCGACGAGGTTGAGGCCGAGGATCTCGGTGATCAGCTCGTCATAGAGCTCCTTGCCGCCGCCGAAGTGGATCCAGGCCAGCATCTGCGAGGCGTTGCAGCCGAAGACCGGGCCCGTGCCGAACAGCGAGGCGGCCTTGTTCTTGCCGTACCAGTAGGCGGTCACGTGGTGGCCGGCATCGAGCACGCCGTCGGCGACCGCGTCCTGGATCTGGAACGCCTTCACGACCGCTCCCGAGGGCAGGTAGTCGATCTGCATCCGCCCGCCCGACATCTTGTTGACGCGCTCGACGTACTGCTTGGCGAAGTCGGAGAACACGTTCGCATCGGGCCAGGCACCCTGCATGCGGATCGTGGTGGTCTGCGCGCGGCTGATCTGCGGCGCGGCGATCGTGGTGGCGGCGGCGCCGCCGGCGATCAGGCCGCCGCGCAGGAAGCCGCGGCGCGACGAGCCCGTGGCGGTGGTGGCGTCGGTCATGGAAACCTCCCGAGTGTCCCGTTCGTGTGCGGCGCTGTCCGGGGCGGACGGCGCCTGGTCTGCTGCTGGCCGGTGATGCTGGCCCGTGTCGTTGTCGGCCGGTGGTCTTGGCCGGTGCTTTTGCCCGGTATCGCGGTGTGTACAACCCTGGCGCGAGCTCAGTCCTCTTCCAGCGAGAATCACCCTGTACCAAGCAGGCCCCGGGCTGTCAGCCTCCGGGCACGAGAAGTTGCGCCGGGCGAAAAGGAAAATCGAAAAAGCGTCCCGTTCGAAGGAGTTCTGCTGCGTCGCACAACCCCCAAACCGGCGGGCGGGCGGTCTCGCGGCTGCCGGTCGCGCAACCATGAAGGGTATCGGCCGGGTGCCGGGGCGGCATTTCCGGCGCAAGGGCCGGCGTCGGATGCGCCCTCACCGGGGCGCCGGCCGCGGGGCGAGGGCGGGCAGGCCGGGCGGTGGCGGCCCCGTATCGCCGGCGATCGCGCCCGCCAGCGCGGGGCCCACGACATGGGCCAGCGCGAGCCCGATGCCATGACCCCCGCTCGCCAGCCACAGGCCCGGCCGGCCCGGCAGGGGACCGACCTGGGGCAGCCGTCCGGGCGGTCGCGGGCGCACCCCGCTCCAGCGCGCCTCGACCTCGGCACCCGCCAGCGCCGGCACCAGCGCCACGGCGCGGGCGATCAGCGTGTCGAGGCGCCCGTCCGTGCCCGCGCCGCTCGCCCCGGGCTCGCGCGTGGCGCCGACCCCGACCCGCCCGCCGCCGTGATGCACGACATAGAGTCCCGGCGCCTGGATCAGCGGCATGGCGTCGGGCAACGGGGGATGCCCTCTGCCGGCGCCAAGACGGAGACGCGCCGCCTGTCCCCGGACCGCGCGCCCTGGCCGGTCTAGCCCTGCTGCCGCCACCTCCGGCGACGCGCCGCGACCGTCCCCGTTCCCCGCCAGCCGGCCGAGGAGCGCCGCCGCGTCCCAGCCGCTCGCCGCGACGACCGCCGCGGTCGCGATGCGCCCGGCCGGCCCCTCGACCGCCCAGCCCGCGCCATCGGGCCGGATGGCGGCGACAGGCCAGCGCGGCAGCAGCCGGCCCCCCGCCCGCCCCAGTGCCCCGGCCAGTGCCCCGGCCAGCGCCTCAAGGTATCGCGGGGCATTCACGCGCGCCGAGACCGTCTCGACCATGCCGCCCGCCGCCACCGCATCGGGTGCCAGCAGCCCGGCCAGCGACGGCATGGCCTCCACCGCCCAGCGCGCGGGCGCGCCGCCTGGCGCGAGGGGCAGGCGGGCCCTGAGCGCCGGGAGATCCGCCTCGGCCCGCCCCCGAGCTGCCGGATCGGCCAGCGCTACCAGTCGTCCGCAGACCGCGTAGCCGGGTGCCATCCCCGTCTCCGCCTCCAGCGCGGCGGCCATCGCCGGCCAGGCCATCAGCCCCGCGGCCTGCAGCGCCGCCAGCGGGTCGCCCGTCTCGGCGCGCGGAAAGGGCGTCAGCGCACCGACCGGGGTCGCCGAGGCACCTGCGCCCGGCCCGTCACCCGCCTCGACCACCATGACCCGCGCGCCACGCCGCGCCAGCGCCAGCGCGCTCCATAGCCCGAAGGCCCCGGCCCCGATCACCACCGCGTCCGCCACAATGCCCCGTCCCGTCTCCACGCGCCCCCCTGCTTGCCAGCCGGGCGCCGAGCGGCCAGCCTCGCAATCCCGAGATCCCACCGCCTGCCGAGGCCCCATGCTCGACATCCGCCCGCTCGCCCGCGAGGAGATCCTGGCCCGGCTCGACGACCTGGCCGATCTGCGCATCCACGTCTTCCGCGCCTATCCCTACCTCTACGACGGCGACCGCGCCTACGAGGCCACCTATCTGCGCCCCTATGCCGAGAGCGCGCGGGCACTGGTGGTCGGTGCCTTCGCCGGCGATCGCCTCGTCGGCGCCTCAACCGCCGCACCGATGGAGGACCATGCCGAAGGCTTTGCCGAGCCGCTCGCCGCCGCCGGCCTCGCCCCCGAGACGGTCTGGTACTGCGGCGAGAGCGTCCTGTTGCCCGAGTGCCGCGGCCAGGGCGCCTATCCCGCCTTCTTCCGCCACCGCGAGGCGGCCGGCCGCACCCATGGCCGGCAGTGGTCGGTCTTCTGCGGCGTGATCCGACCCGAGGACCACCCCCTGCGCCCGGCCGACTACCGCCCCCTCGACCCCGTCTGGCGCCGCTTCGGCTACGAGAAGCTCGACGGCGCCACCGCCCGCTTTCCCTGGCGCGACCTGGGCGAGACCGAGGAGACGGAAAAGCCCATGGCCGTCTGGATCAAGCGCCTCGACTGAGGTGCGTGCAGCGCGCGGAGACCGGGCCGGGTCAAGGATCGCGCAGCGACCGGCGAAGCCGGCCCGTCCTTGAT
>JBCBPG010000322.1:0-5580 GCA_039820865.1 Pseudomonadota bacterium | reverse complement strand
GGATCACCGCCAGCGAGCCGTAGAGCGACACGCCCAGCACCGGCAGCGGCCGGATGAAGGCCAGGATGAAGGCGATCGAGATCACCAGCCCCGGCACCGCATAGGCGATGTCGGCCAGCGCCGCGATGCCTCCCGCGGCCCGCCGGGCCGGGCCGGCCGGGCGCGCGAGGTAGTAGCCGAGCACCACCGCGAAGCCCGCCAGCACCGCCGCCGCCATGCCCGCGGCCAGCGTCGAATTGGCGAAGGCGCGCAGCGTGACGGCCTGGCGCACCAGCACCTCGCGGAAGTTCTCGAAGGTCACGGTCTCGGCCGTCAGCGCGACGCCATAGGTCGGGATCAGCGCGGTCGCCGTCAGCGACATCAGCGGCAGCGCCAGCACCAGCGCCAGCCAGGCCCAGAGCGCCACCTCGACCGCGGGCCGCGCCCGTCCCAGCCGGAAGGCGAGCGGTGCCGCCGGCGGGCCGATCAGCGCCGTCCGCGCCCGGCGCTGCAGCGCGAGCTGCACGGCGACCACGGCCACCGCGACCAGCGCGATGATCGCGGCGATCACGGCGAGATCGGAGAGGACCTGGGGGCCGAAGCTGGCAAGCCTGCGCCACATCAGCACCGGCAGCGTCGTGTAGCGCGCCGGGATGCCGAGCAGCGCCTGGATCCCGAAATTGCCGAGCGCCGAGACCACCGTCAGCGCGAGCGCGGCAATCAGGTTCGGGGCCAGCAGCGGCAGGACGATGCGCCTCAGGATCCGCGCCGGGCGGGCGCCCGAGACGCGGGCGGCGTCCACCATCTCGCGCGGCAGCGCCCCCAGCCCCGCTCGCACCACCAGGAAGGCGAGCGGCATGTGCTGGATGGCGAGCAACGCGATCACCCCTTCGCGCGAATACAGGGGGTTGGGCGCACCGACGCCCGGCGCCAGCCCCAGCGCCCCCAGCACAGCACCCCCCGGCCCCAGCGCCTGGATCCAGGCGATCGCGGTCACATGGGGCGGGATCATCATGGGCAGCAGGATCAGAAAGACGAGCGGCGCCTTGGCCCGCACATCCGTCAGCCCCACGGCCAACGCCATGGCCGTGCCGATGGCCGTGGCGATCAGGCCGGAGAAGAGGGCGCTGTCGAGGCTGTTGAGCAGCGCGCGCCAGGTGGTCCGGCTGTCGAGCGCGTCTGCGATGGGGTCGAGCGTCGGCTGCCCCTCGGGCGCGATGGCCTCGAGCGCCACCAGCGCCAGCGGCCCGCCGCAGAGCAGGACGCCGAGCGTCACGGCCGCGACCAGCAGCCAGCGCTCGCCAGCACCGGCGGTCCCCCGGCCGGCGCGGGCCGGCCAGGGGGTATGGTGTGCGGTGCCGGTCATCGGGGGCCGAGAGACCTGCGGGCGGATGGCGGGCCTCCTGCGGGGATCCCGCTCAGCCGCCGAAGATCTCTTCGAAGGCCTCCTTGTTCTCCATGTCGTCGGCCAGCGCCCTGGACGGGTCGAAGGGCAGGAGCTTGATCGTCTCGCGCGCCGGGAAGCCCTCGGGCGGCGTGATCGCGGGATGGGCGGGCAGGTAGCCCTGGTCGGCGGCCAGCTGCTGGCCCTCGGCGCTCAGCAGGAAGTCGACGAAGGCCTTGGCCGCCTCGGGGTTCGCCGCGGTCGAGAGGATCGCGACCGGCTCGGTCACGGCGCTCACGCCCTCCTCGGGAAAGACGAACTCGACCGGGGCGCCCTCCAGCTTGTTGCGGATCGGCAGGAAGTCGACGACGAAGCCGTAGAGCTTCTCGCCGCCGGCGATCGCCTTGTAGGTGCCGCCGTTGCCGCCCTGGGGGTTGGCGCCCTGCGCGGCGAGGCCCTCGTAGTAGGCCCAGCCGAGATCCGGGTGCGACGTGATCGCGGCCATGTGGATCGTCGCGGCGCCCGAGGTCAGCGGCGAGGGCATGGCGAGCTTGCCCTCGGCCTCGGGCTTCAGCAGGTCCTTGTAGCTGGTCGGCACCATCGGCGCGGCCGTGTTGTAGACGATGCCGGTGGTGATCAGCTTGGTCGAGAAGTAGTGGCCCTCGTCGTCCATGATCGCCGGGTCGTAGGCCGAGACATCCGCCTCGGGGTAGGCCATCAGCCGGCCCTCGGCCTCGAGACCCTCCATCGTCACCATGTCGGCGATCAGCAGGACGTCGGGCTGCGGCGCCTCGGCCGCGAACTCGGCGCGCAGCTTGGCCATGACCTTGGTGGTGCCGTCACGGAACCACTCGACCTCGATTTCGGGGTTGGCGGCCATGAAGGCGTCGACGGTGGCCTGCGCATCGGCGTTCGGCTGCGAGGTGTAGAGCACGAGCTTGCCGCTCGCCGCCAGGGCGGGGGTGGCGGCCAGCGCGACGGCCGCGGCCGTGAACATCCAGGACATCTGCATCGGAGCGCTCCGGTCAATGGGGTGGCCGGCGCGGTCGGGCGCGCCGTGATCCGGCGGCGCTAGCACGCGAGTGCGACAGTTTCTTTTCGCGCCCCGGTGGCGGGATGGAGCCTTGCGCGCGACGGGGCCCTGCGCGGGGCGGCAGGCGCCGCGCTCTCAGGCCGGGCGGTCGAGCGCGATGGCGGCGGCGAGGGCGACCATCGCGAGCCCGCCGAGATGGCGCATGGCGCGCGTGCCGGCGCCTGCGGCGCGCAGGATGCGGTGGGCGAACTCGACGGCGACGAGATCGCCGAGGCTGAAGACCAGGTTCGCGACGAGGCCGAGGACGAGGATCTGCACCGCAACGGGCAGGCCCGCCGCGGGATCGGCGAAGGGCGGCAGGAAGGCGAGGAAGAAGAGGAGCGAGGTGGGGTTCAGCGCCTCGACCGCGAAGGCGTCGCGGAAACCAGGCGAGTGTCGCGACGGACGGGGGGCCGCGCGGCCGGGCGCGTCGTCGCGGCCACGCAGGCGCCTCAAGCCCGTCCAGGCGAGCCAGGCGGCGCCGATGAGGCGCAGCGCCTCGGCCGCGGCGGGCCAGGCGGCGACCAGCGCGCCGGCGCCGAGGGTGGCGGCCGCGAGGTGCACGAGCCCGCCGGCGAGATAGCCGATCGCCGCGCGCCGCCCGCCGGCCCGGCCGCTGGCCGCCGTCTCGGCCGCCGCATGCACCATGCCGGGCCCCGGCGTGACGGCCAGCAGCAGCGTGGCGAGGAGGAAGGCGACAAGGCTCTCGGTCGGCGGCATGGGCGGTCTCCGGCGGCGCCGCGCCAGCATCGCCCGGGCCGCCCCGGGAACGAGGGCGTCATCCCGTCGCCCGCCCCCGGGCCAGGACGCCGGGGCCGGGCCTCAGGGCCAGGCGACGTAGTCCGGCGGGCTGTCGAGCCAGCGCTCGCCCGCCAGCCCGTCCTCGCGGCCGGTGTCGTAGAGGCCCTGCATGTAGACCTTGTCGAACGGCTCCTCGGCCTCGAGGTCGAAGCTCTCGGGGATGTCGATGAAGCGCAGCTCGATCCCGTCGCGCGCGGCGATGGCGAAGATCTTGTAGATGTCGCCGGTGTTCGAGCCGCTGATCAGCCCCGAGACCGCGGCGCCGGCGACCGAGATCACGCGCGGGCGCACCGGGTCATAGGTCTTCTTCAGCCGGTTGTTCACGACGACATAGAGCGTGCGGTCGATGCGCGTGCCCACCGCCTCGTCGACCTGACGCATCGGGAAGTCGGGGCTGAGGAACATCACCTGCTGCGTCGCGCCGCCGTCGACATGCATCTCGTCGTACCAGGTGCCGTCGCTGCCCTGCACGGGGATCAGCACCGGCGGGAAGGCGGCCGGGATTGCCGAGGATGCCTGGATGACGTCGTGGATCAGCCGCCGTGCGTCCGGATGGCCGGTGGCAGCGATCCCGCCGAGGCTCCAGACCATCGGGCGGGTCGCGTCGAGGTTGGTGGTGCCGATCAGCAGGACGCGGCCCTTCAACGCCTCCTCGGCCAGCTTCGCGACGACCTCCTCGTCGACATACTCCTCGATCAGCGCGCGGAAGTTGCGGTTGTCGACCAGTGCCGAGCCGCCGGTGAGGCCGGTGAAGAGGGCCGGCGTGACCAGCTGGTCGGTCTCGTAGGTCGTGTAGACCTCGCGCATCTCGTCGTCGTAGTCGGGGCCGAGAAAGGCGAAGAGCGCCACGATCGCGCCGGTCGAGATGCCGGTGACGACGTCGAAGCGCGGCCGGTCGCCGCGCTCGGTCCAGCCCTGGAGAAGGCCCGCGCCATAGGCCCCGTCCGGCCCCCCGCCCGAGAGCGCGAGCATGTTCTCGATGATCGGCTCGCCGGCGGCGATCTCCTCGGCATGGGTGCGCCGGATCGCCTCGGACCAGAGCTCGAGGATCACGTCGCCCTGGTCGGCGCCGGTGCGGTCGCCCCAGGCGCGCAGCGGCCCGATCCCGACAATGCCGTAGGGCGCGGCGATACCCGCCTCCTCGGCCGGGACGGGCGCACGGGTCAGCACCGTGGTGCAGCCGGCCAGCGCGACCAGCGCCGCGACGAGGGTGAGGCCGAACGGCCGGTGGGCGCGCTGCATGGAAGTCTCCCTGAACCCCGGGGCTGCGTGAATCGTGGGCAGGCTAGTCGATACGCAGCCGCGCGTCATCGACGCGGCATGGCGCGGGGCGTTACGCTCGCCCGTGCGGCACTCCGGTGCCACCCCGCCAGCCAGCCCTCCAGCCAGCCACGCGACGGGAGCCATGATCGACGACGATCTGATGATCGTGCTGGCGGGCGCGACGGTGACGGCGCTGGCGACCGGACTTGGGGCGCTGCCGTTCCTGGTCCTGCGCGACGTGGGCGCGCGGCTGCTCGGGCTCTCGAACGCGGTGGCGGCGGGGCTGATGCTGGCGGCCAGCCACAGCCTGATGGTCGAGGGCGGGGTGATCGACCTGGAGTTCGCGGTGATCGGCGCGCTGGCGGGGCTGGCCGCCATCGTCGCCAGCGACCGGTGGCTGAGCGGACACGGCGGGGGCCAGGTCGCCGACCTCGAGGGGGCGGATGCGCGCAAGGCGCTGCTGATCCTCGGCATCATGACCGCACACAGCTTTGCCGAGGGGATCGGCGTGGGCGTGGCCTTTGGCGGCGAGGGCGATCTCGGCGCCTACATCACCACCGCGATCGCGCTCCACAACGTGCCCGAGGGGCTGGCGATCGCGCTGGTGCTGGTGCCGCGGGGCGTAGGCGTGTGGCGTGCCGCGGCCTGGGCCGTCTTCACCAGCCTGCCGCAGCCGCTGATGGCGGTGCCGGCCTATCTCTTCGTCGAGGTCTTCGCCCCGGTCCTGCCCTTCGGTCTCGGGCTCGCGGCGGGGGCGATGATCTGGATGGTGTTCTCCGAGCTGATCCCGGACGCGCTGGAAAGCGTGGACAAGGGCCGGATGGCCACGGCCGTGACACTTGCCTTCGCCGTGATGCTGTGGCTGCAGGTGGCGGTCTTTGGCTGAGGCATGCGCGCCGCGGGCCTGACGTTGCGCCTTCCCGGTGCCCGCACCCGCCCGCGTCACGCTAGCCCCGATTCGTTCAACAGCCGGCTAACGACCTGCAGGCGCGTTGCGCTGTCTGACCCGGCAGCGTTGGCGGAAAAGTCATGGTTCTGCGCCCAGGATGACGCGGGAGGGGGCGAGCCCCGGGTCCTGCCG
>JBCBPG010000321.1:0-5590 GCA_039820865.1 Pseudomonadota bacterium | reverse complement strand
GTCGGGCCCGCGGGGCCACCCGTCGCCAGGCCGGGTTGCCGTCGGCCGGTGGAGGCTAGGCGTGGCGAGCGCGTCGCCCGACCCGGCGCATGGGCCGTCCTCACGGTCAGCGGCCCTGCGCCTTGCCGACCTGCTGGATGGCGTCAACCGGCGCATCGGGCTGGCGGTGCGGTGGCTGGCGCTGGCGATGGTGCTGGTGCAGTTCGTGATCGTGCTGATGCGCTATGTCTTCGGCGTCAGCTTCGTCTGGGCGGATGAGGGGGTGATGTACCTCCATGCCTCGCTCTTCATGCTGGGGGCGGGCTATACGCTGCTCGTCGACGGGCATGTGCGGGTCGACGTGGTCTCCGCGCGCCTTTCCGACCGGGCGCGGCGGGCCATCGACCTCGCCGGGCACCTGCTGCTCCTGATCCCCTCGATGACCGTCCTCCTCCTCTGGTCCTGGCCCTCGGTCGCGCGGGCGTGGAGCGTGCTCGAAGGCACCGTCTCGGTCGGCGGCATCCCGGCCTCGTTCCTGCTGAAGTCGCTGATCCCCGCCTTCTGCGCCCTGCTGATCGTGCAGGCGCTCGCGCATTGTGCGCGCCAGGTGCTCCGCTGATGCCGCTCGATCTGGCGATGGTGGCGGCGCTGATGGCGGGGATCCTGCTCGGCTACCCGGTCAGCTTCACCATCGCCGGCACCGCCACCGCCTTCGCCATCCTGGGCGCCGCGACCGGGCAGTTCGACTTCGCGCTGATGGGCGCGCTCGGCCAGCGGGTCTTCGGGCTCCTCACCAACCAGACGCTGATCGCCATCCCGCTCTTCGTCTTCATGGGTGTGATGCTCGAGAAGTCGCGCATCGCCGAGGACCTGCTCGAGACCATGGGCGCGCTCTTCGGTCGCCTCCGCGCGGGCCTCGGCATCTCGGTCGTGCTGGTCGGCGCGCTGCTCGCGGCCTCGACCGGGATCGTCGGCGCCACGGTGATCGCCATGGGCCTGATCGCGCTGCCGACGATGCTGCGGAACGGCTACCAGCCGCGCCTCGCCTCGGGCCTCGTCGCGACGGCCGGCACGCTCGGCCAGATCATCCCGCCCTCGACGCTCCTCATCATCCTGTCGGACGTGATGTCCAACGCCTACCAGCAGGCGCAGTTCGCCGAAGGCAAATTCACCATCGAGACCATCAGCGTCGGCCAGATCTTCGCCGCAGCCCTGATGCCGGGGCTGGTGCTGGTGGCGATCTACATCGCCTATCTCGTCCTCCGCGCCCGGCTCGACCCCGCCGCCGCCCCCGCGCTGACCGGCATCGAGGCGCCCGATGCCGCCCGCATCGCCGCCGCCATCGCGCCCCCGATCCTGCTGATCGTCGCCGTCCTCGGCGCCATCCTCGGCGGCATCGCCACACCGACCGAGGCGGCGTCGGTCGGCGCGGTCGGCGCGGTCCTGATGGCGGGCCACCGGCTCGGCGCGCCCCCCTGGCTGATCCTCGCGGGCGCGGCCGCCTTCCTCGCCCTCGCGCTCGCCGCCGGCCTCGCGCCCGTGCGCCTGCAGCGCAGCGACACCGGAGCGGCCGAATGGGCGCAGGGCGCGGCCTACGCGGCGCTCGCGCTGATCGGCCTCGCCGCCACCGCCGCCGCCCTCGCCCGCAGCGCCCGCGGCGCGATCCTCGCCCCCGCGCTGACCCAGACGATGACCGTCACCGCGATGATCTTCGCGACGATCCTGACGGCGGGCATCTTCGCGCTGGTCTTCGTGGGCCTCGGCGGCGATCAGCGGGTCGAGGGGCTGCTCGAGGCGATGCCCGGCGGGCCGACCGGCGCGCTCCTCTTCGCCATGGCGCTGATCTTCGCGCTCGGCTTCTTCATGGACTTCGTCGAGATCACGGTGATCGTGCTGCCGCTGGTGGTGCCGACGCTGATCCTGATGGGCCACGACCCGGTCTGGCTGGCGGTGCTGATCGCGATCAACCTGCAGACCTCGTTCCTGACGCCGCCCTTCGGCTTCTCGCTCTTCTACCTCCGCGGCGCCGCGCCGCCCGAGGTCACGACGCTCACGATCTATGCCGGCGTGGCCCCCTTCGTCGGGCTCCAGCTCCTCGGCATCGCGGCGATCTGGGCGCTGCCGGCGATCGCGACCTGGCTGCCGGGCATGCTCTACTGACGGCCGCGCCGTTCGTCCGTCCTTCACGCCCTGCTGTCATCACGGCCGGGGAGGGGGCGTGCGGTCGTCGGGGTGGTTCCGGCCGGGCGCAGGGGCGCCGTCAGCGGGCGCGGGGCCGACGCGGAATCACCTGGCCGCGGTTTTCCCGGATCGGGACGGCGGGCGGCGACGCCCTGCCCCGATCTGGCCCGTTTTTGCGCAACGCCGCTGGCGAGGCGCGGATGAGCGACGGCAGCTATCGCATTGTCCACGCTGCGGATGGCCGCTCCGACGCGTGGAGACTGGATCTTTATTTGACCATATTGCTGCCATACAAGTAAATATGCACAAAATATTTGCATATTATTATATCTAGAAAGATCATCAGGACGAGGTTGGCAGATCGCGTCGCTGGTAGCCTGGACCGCGTACTTCCCCGCCGACGGCAGCGCGAACCGCCGCGCGGGACAATCGAGAGACCATGTGATGAACCGTCCGTCCACGATCGCCAGGGCCACCGCCCTCGCCACCGCACTCGTCCTCGCCGTGCCCGTCCTCGCCCTGCCCGAGCGGGCGGCGGCCTTCGAGACCGCCTCGACCATCCGCGCCAAGATCAACCTCGCCGGCCGCCAGCGCATGCTGTCCCAGCGCATCGCCGCCAAGGCCTGCCTCGTCCAGCAGGGGATCGACCGCGACAGCTCGATGGCGGCGCTCGACCAGGCGCACGGCACCTTCGTCTCGACCGCGCAGGCGCTGCGCTTCGGCGATCCCGACCGGAACCTCGAGCCCGAGGACAACAAGACCGTCCTTCACTACCTCGAAGCGGTGAACAAGGAGTGGACGCCCTTCGGCCTCGCCGTGCGCAAGGCGCTCAAGAAGGGCCAGGTCGACGAGGCCTCCCTCACCGTGATCGCCGAGCGCAGCCTGCCGGTCCTCAAGACCATGGACAAGGCCGTGCGCCGGATGACCCGCACCTATGGCAAGAAGGCCGGCATCCGCGAGGACGCGCGCGCCGTGAACTATGCCGGCGCCCAGCGCATGCTGACCCAGCGCATGGCCAAGACCTACTGCTTCGTCTCCGCCGGTGTGGTGCCCGATGCCAGCCGCTTCGACCTGCAGGTGAGCGCCGATCTCTTCACCGCCCGGCTCGCGATGCTGCGGAACGGCGATGCGGGCGAGAAGATCGCACCGCCCGCCACGCCCGAGGTCGCCGCCCATCTCGCCGACGTCGACACGCAGTGGGCTGCCATCCGCAGCCGCATCGACGCCGCCACCGCCGGCAGCACGCCCGGCGCCGACGATGTGGCCGACATGGCCGCGGCGCTCGACGCGCTCCTCAGGGCCTCGCACGCGGCCGTCCAGGCAATGGCCGCCGTCGACAGCGACGCCTGAGACCGCCCGGCCGTCGCCCCCGCCGGCGACGGCCCGCCCGCCCCGCGAGCAAGGCGCCCCGATCGCCGCCGCCCGCAGGGTGCGTGCAACGCACCCCCGGGCCTGGAGCGCAGACCAACCTGACGCGAGCAAGGGCGCCCTGCCCACCCACGTCAGGTTAGGCCCACGCCGATGAACCTCCCGTTGCGTCCGCGCGTCCATGAGCGTTCGCTGAACGGTAACGGGATTGCGGCAACGATGACGTGGGAAGGGGGCGAGGACTGGCGTCTCAGATCGGACGGAAACCGCTCTGGAGCATTTTCCAGCCAGACTGACTCAGTCTGGCGACAAGAAAATGCGGCAAACAAAACAACGTGGAGCGCGAGACCTGACGCAGTCAGGTCGGCAAGCGCTCTAGTTCCCCAGGATCCCCGGCAGCCGCAGCCCGTGCCCGCGCGCGCAGTCGAGCGCGATGTCATAGCCTGCATCGGCATGGCGCATCACGCCCGTCGCCGGGTCGTTCCACAGCACCCGCTCGATCCGCCGGTCGGCCGCCTCGGTGCCGTCGCAGCAGATCACCATGCCGGAATGCTGGCTGAACCCCATGCCGACACCGCCGCCATGGTGCAGGCTGACCCAGGTCGCCCCCGAGGCACAGTTGAGCAGCGCGTTCAACAGCGGCCAGTCGCTCACCGCGTCCGAGCCGTCCTTCATCGCCTCGGTCTCGCGGTTGGGGCTGGCGACCGAGCCCGAATCCAGATGGTCGCGCCCGATCACCACCGGTGCCTTCAGCTCGCCCGAGCGCACCATCGCGTTGAAGGCCAGCCCCAGCCGGTGGCGCTGTCCCAGCCCGACCCAGCAGATCCGCGCCGGCAGCCCTTGGAACGCGATCCGCTCGCGCGCCATGTCCAGCCACTGGTGCAGCTGCGGGTCGTCGATCAGCTCGCGCACCTTGGCATCGGTCGCGTAGATATCCTCGGGATCGCCCGACAGCGCGCACCAGCGGAACGGCCCCACGCCCCGGCAGAACAGCGGCCGGATATAGGCCGGCACGAAGCCCGGGAAGGCGAAGGCGTTCTCCAAGCCCTCCTCCAGCGCGACCTGGCGGATGTTGTTGCCGTAGTCGAGCGTCGGCACCCCGGCGTTCCAGAAGGCCACCATCGCCGCGACATGGGTGCGCATCGAGGCCCGCGCCGCCGCCTCGACCGCGGCCGGGTCGCTCTCGCGCCTCGCCCGCCATTCGGCCAGCGTCCAGCCCTGCGGCAGATAGCCGTTGACCGGGTCATGGGCCGAGGTCTGGTCCGTCACGATGTCGGGCCGGACCCCTCGGGCCACCAGTTCGGGGAACACGTCGGCCGCATTGGCGATCAGCGCGACCGAGCGCGCCTCGCCCGCCTTGGTCCAGCGCGCGATCATCTCCAGCGCCTCGTCGAGGCTCGCGGTCTTCTCGTCGACATAGCGGGTGCGCAGGCGGAAATCGGCCCGGGTCTCGTCGCACTCGACGGCCAGACAGCACGCCCCGGCCATCACCGCGGCCAGCGGCTGCGCGCCGCCCATGCCGCCCAGCCCCGCCGTCAGGATCCACCGACCCTTCAGCGATCCGCCATAGTGCTGGCGCCCGGCCTCGGCAAAGGTCTCGTAGGTGCCCTGCACGATCCCTTGCGTGCCGATATACATCCAGGATCCCGCGCATGTCGAACCCCCGCCACAACCAACGCGACGTCTACCCGCCCACCGGCCCCGAGATCTCCGCCAAGAGCTGGCTGACCGAAGCGCCGCTACGCATGCTGATGAACAACCTTCACCCGGATGTGGCGGAGAACCCGCACGAGTTGGTGGTCTATGGCGGGATCGGCCGGGCCGCGCGCACCTGGGACGATTTTGACCGGATCGCCGACAGCCTGCGCAGGCTCTCGGAGGACGAGACGCTGCTGGTGCAGTCGGGCAAGCCGGTCGGCATCTTCCGCACCCATGCCGATGCACCGCGGGTGCTGATCGCAAACTCCAACCTGGTGCCCAACTGGGCGAGCTGGGACCACTTCAATGAGCTCGATCGGAAGGGCCTGGCCATGTACGGCCAGATGACCGCCGGATCGTGGAT
>JBCBPG010000320.1:0-5632 GCA_039820865.1 Pseudomonadota bacterium | reverse complement strand
GGCATCGGCGGGCCGTCGAGCAGCATCGTGCAGCCGAGGCTCACGCCCAGCTCCGTGGCGACGATGCCGGCGGCGACCCGGGCCGCGCGCGTGCGGTCCTGGTCCTGCGCCGCGGCCATCGCATCGTGCAACGCGTGGACGCGTCCCGCGTCCTGCGGGGCCACGCAGCCGGCGAGGCCGAGGGCGAGGGCCGCGACGGCGCCGATGCGGCGGGCGGTGGTCGTGCGGTGGGCGGCGGAATGAACGGTCGGGGTCATGGCGCGGTCCTCTCGGTCGCAGGGAGATCGCGCGCAGCCTCGACTCGCCGCAGCGGGTGTTGCGCCTCGTGCGGGCAGAGCGCCCGCGGGCCGGTATCGTGCGGGCAGAGCGCCCGCGGGCCGGTGGCGACCCGGAACGATACGGCGATGACGATCAGCGGTTGCAGGAGCGTGCCGGAACGAGATCGCATGTTCGGCTCATGCCGGGCTGTGGTAGGCTCCGCGCATGACAGGAAACACGCGACTCTCATTGAAAACGGGTGGTTGCACCGTTCTGGCAGCGGCGTTCATCGTCGCGGCAGCGCCCGTAGCGGAAGCGCAGTGCCGGCCCTCCGGCACGCGCGTCATGGCGAGTGGCCCGAAATTCGTGCGGAGCGATGCCGGGATGTCGACGCCGAGGCGGATGTCGGCCCCGGCGCCGACGACGACACGGGCCCCAACCGACATGGGACGCCGACCGGGCGAGCGCGAAGAGCCCTCGGCCTTCGACCAGGTCGTCAGGCTGGTTGTCGCGGCTGTCGTCGCGGTCGTGGGGCTCGCGACAGGGTAACCGTCGCCTGCGCCGCACGCGCGGAAGGGCGCCGCGGGAAAGCCCGCGGGGCCTCCCTCGGTGTCAGGCGGGCTCGCGCTCGCCGACCAGCGCTGCGCGGGCCTCGGCATATTCGCGGCCGAGCCGGGCGACGACATCGGCCGCGCCCTCGACCGCCCTGACAGCGCCGATGCCCTGGCCAGCGCCCCAGATTTCCTTCCAGCTCTTGGGCTTGCCGCCGGTGCCGAAATCCATGGTGGAGAGATCGCCCTCGGGCAGCGCATCCGGGTCCATGCCCGCGTTGCGGACCGAGCCCTTGAGGTAGTTGCCGTGCACGCCGGTGAAGAGCGACGAGTAGACGATGTCCGCCGAGCTGCTGTCGACGATCATCTGCTTGTAGGCCTCGGCCGCGTTGGCCTCATGCGTCGCGATGAAGGCCGAGCCGACATAGGCCAGGTCCGCGCCCATCGCCTGCGCCGCCAGCACCGCGCGCCCCGAGGCGATCGAGCCTGACAGGAGCAGCGGGCCGTCGAACCAGGCGCGGATCTCCTGGATCAGCGCAAAGGGCGAGGTTGTGCCGGCATGGCCCCCCGCGCCCGCGGCCACCGCGATCAGGCCGTCGGCGCCCTTCTCGATCGCCTTGCGCGCGAAACGGTCGTCGATCACGTCGTGCAGCGTGATCCCGCCGCAGTCATGTGCCGCTGCGTTCACCTCGACCCGCGCGCCCAGCGAGGTGATCCAGACCGGCACCTTCCAGCGATGGCAGATCTCGATGTCGCGCTCGAGCCGGATGTTCGAGCGGTGCACGATCTGGTTCACCGCGAAGGGCGCGGCCGGCCGGTCGGGGTTGGCCTGGTTATGGGCGTCCAGCGCCTCGGTGATCTGCTTCAGCCAGCGCTCCAGCATCGTGGGCTCGCCCGGCCCCGGCGCCTCGCGGTCGCGGGCGTTGAGTGCCGGGAAGCTGCCGACGATGCCGGCCTTGCACTGCGCGATCACGAGCTCGGGGTTGGAGACGATGAACAGCGGCGCGCCGACGACGGGCAGCGCCAGGCGGCTGAGACTGGGGGGCAGGGCCATGGTCGCTCCTCTCGGCAGCTGGACAGACAGTCCGGCTAGCAGGCGGCGCCGAGCGGGCCAAGAGAGGTGACGTTACGTTTAGCACGCTTGGCAGCCAATGATTCACGTCGTCCCGGTACCTCGGTCAGCGGAGCGTCTGCGAGGGAGGGGTGCGTGGAGCAGCCTGAGGAGGGCCATCTGCCCAGTGGCACGGGCTCGATGCTGAGCCGTGGTGCGGCCGAGGATGCGCGCGCCGGCTGGCGGCGGCTCGCCCTGCCGGGCGTGCTGCTGGTTGCCGGGTTCGCCGGTCTCCATCTTGCACAGATGCACGTGATCGACCGCCAGGCGGAGAAGGCGGCCGCCGCCGGTATCGCCGCCGCGGCGACCGAACGGGTGGGCGGCGCGGTGGAGACGCTGGCGCAGATCGCCGCGGCGCTCACGGGCAACGAGATCGATCCGCGCGACATCCAGGCCCGGCAGGGCGACCTGGTGCGCGCGGCACGGCGGCTGGAGGGCGCCGTCTCCGGTTTCGCGGCGTCGGTGGGTGCCGCGCCCGACGGCTTCGCGACCGGTTCGGGGCTGGAGGCGCCGGCGGTCCTGGCCGACCACGTCGCGACGCTGGCGCGCCAGGCCGAGGAGGCCGGCAGGGCGCGGCGCTTCGACCCGGGCGCCGCCGCCGTGCTGGCCGGGCGGGCCGACAGCGTCGCGGCCGCGACCACCGCGCTCGGCGCAAGGCTGGCCGACCTGGCCGAGGAGGCGCGGGGGCGCGACCGCATGATCCGCGCGGTGCTGGCCGGTGGCGGTACGATCGCGCTCGTCCTCTTCGGTGTTCTGGTCGTGCTGCCGGCACTGCGCGGACATCTCCGTCGCGAGGTCGACCTCGCCGCCGCCACGGGCGAACTGCAGCATCTCGTGCTGCACGACCAGCAGACCGACCTGCCGCACCGCGCCAACCTCGCGCTGCAGCTCGAGGCGCTTCTCCTCGACCCCGAGCGGGAGGGGCAGAGCATCGGCGTCGTCGTGCTCGAGATCACCGATCTCGACGAACTCGACGCAAGCGCGGGTTTCGAGACGGGCGAGGACGTGCTGCGCGAGATCGCCGCCGTCCTTGCCGCCGATGCCGGCCCCGACGACGTCGTCGCCAAGCTCGACGGGTCGCGCTTCGCCGTCGCCGTGGCGGATGCGCTGGACGAGGACGAGCTGATGACGCTCGCCGCGCGCTATGCCGAAATGATCGCCTGCCCCGTCCCGTCGGGCGCCGCGGCGACGCGGGGCCTGGTGCGCGCGGAGGAGAGCGGCTCCCCCGCCCTGCCGCGCCGGCTGGAGGTGCGTGCGGGCGTCGCCTGCGCCGAGGCGGGGTCGAGCAGCGCCGAGCGGATGCTGATGGATGCCTGCATGGCGCTCGGCAGCGCGCGGCGCGGGGCACAGACCATCATCCTCTACGAACCCGCCATCCGCCGCGCCATCGAGGGGCAGCTCGAGCTTGCCACGCGCCTGCGCCATGCGCTCGAATGCGACCAGATCGTTCCCTTCTTCCAGCCCCAGGTCGAGATCGACACCGGCCGTCTGAACGGGATCGAGGCGCTGGTGCGCTGGATCGACCCGGAGCGCGGACCGCAGAGCCCGGCGGCCTTCCTGCCGGTGGCCGAGACCTACGGCCTGATGAACCAGATCGACGACGTGATGCGGCGCAAGAGCCTGATGGCCATGCGGACCTGCCGTGACGCCGGGCTCGGGATCGACCATCTCGGCCTCAACCTGACGATCAGCCAGCTCTGCGCGCCGGGCTTCATCGACCGTCTGCGTTTCGATGCCGCCGCCGTCGGTCTCGGCCCGCGGGACGTGGCGATCGAGATCCTCGAATCGATCATGGTCGACGAGGACAGCCACGCGGTGATCGACACCGTCCGCCAGCTCTCCGAGGCCGGCTTCTACATCGAGCTCGACGATTTCGGCACCGGGCATTCGGGCCTCTCGACGCTGCGCGACCTCGATGTCGACCGCGTCAAGATCGACCGCAGCTTCGTGCGGGATGTCCATGTGAAGCCCGACCTCGCCCGCTTCACCTCGGCGCTTATCCGCCTCGCCCAGGCGATGGACATCGACGTCCTGGCCGAGGGGATCGAGTGCGAGGAGGAACGGCTCTGGCTGGACGAGGCCGGCTGCGGCACGATCCAAGGCTTCTTCATCGCCCGCCCCATGCCGCTCGACAAGCTGATCGACTGGGCGCGCGAGACCGGCCGCGCGCCCTCGGCCTCCGGCGACGCGCCGATGGGCGGGACCACGGACAGCGGCGCCCCCGCCGCCATGGTGCCCGGTACCGTCCAGGGCGTCCCGGTTTCCGGCACCGCGGGTCCGGGCACCGACATCGCCGTCTGACACCGCCGGCCCTGGTGCAAGGGTCGTGGCAGGCACTGCGCCGGGTGTCGTCGCGGGGTCTGCCACGGGCGGCGGGCCGAAGGCGGGTGGGTGGGCGGGGCCTCGGCCCGCCGCCCCGCAGCGGTCACCGGCCCGTCACGGGCACGCGGCTAGGCGCGGCCCTCCTCCACGGCATGGCAGGCGGCGCGGCCGGGGCCGGCGGGGTGCAGGACCGGCCGCTCGCGCCGGCAGCGCTCGCTCGCCAGCGGGCAGCGCGGGTGATAGGCGCAGCCCGTCGGCGGGCTCACCGGGTCCGGGATCTCGCCCGTCGGCGGCGCTACCTCGCGCCCGAAGGCGTCGAGCCGCGGCGCCGCATCCAGCAGCATGCGCGTATAGGGATGGCGCGGCGTCTCGAACAGCGCATCCCGCGGCGCCTCCTCGACCAGGCCACCGAGGTACAGCACCCCGATCCTGTCGGCCATGTAGCGCACCACGCTGAGGTCGTGGCTGATGAACAGGTACGTGAGCCCCAGCCGCGCCTGCAGGTCCTTCATCAGGTTCAGCACCTGCGCCTGCACGCTGACATCCAGCGCCGAGGTCGGCTCGTCGCAGACGATGAAGCGCGGCGACGAGGACAGCGCACGGGCAATGCAGATCCGCTGGCGCTGCCCGCCGGAGAACTGGTGCGGGAACTTCTCGACGTCGCGCGCCGAGAGGCCGACCTCTTCCAGAAGCGCGCCGGGCCCGCCCGGCAGGTCGCGCCCGAGGACGCGCGCGGGCTCGGCCACGATGTCCCCGACGCGCCAGCGCGGGTTCAGCGAGGCATAGGGATCCTGGAAGATCATCTGGATCTGGCGGCGCACGGCCGCGCGGCGCTGCGAGGACGCCTCGCGGTGGAGGTCGACGCCGTCGATCAGCACGCGCCCTTCGCTCGGCGCCAAAAGGCCCACGGCGATCTTGCCGATGGTCGACTTGCCCGACCCGCTCTCGCCCACCAGCGCAAAGACCCCGCGATCGGGAATGGAAAAACTCACGTCGCTGACGGCGGTGAGGATCTTGCGCGGCTGGCGCTCGACCAGGCGGTTGAGCCAGGGGGCCGAGATGTCGAAGCGCCGGACCAGCCCCTCGACCGCCACCAGCGGCGCCTCGGCCACGGTCTCCGCGGCGCTCTCGGTCATCGTCACGCTCAGACCCCCATCTCGGCGAAGCGGGCCTCGCGCGCGCGGACCCAGCAGGCGGCGCGCCCGCCGCACTCCTCGACCGTGGGCGGATCGCCGATGAAGCAGCCGGCCTCGGCCAGCGGGCAGCGCGGGTGGAAGGCGCAGCCCTCGGGGATCGCGTCGAGCCGGGGCATCGCACCCTGGATCTGGTTCAGCCGCTCGCCGGGCGGCGTCGCCATCGGCGTCGAGGCCATCAGCCCCTCGGTATAGGG
>JBCBPG010000319.1:0-5639 GCA_039820865.1 Pseudomonadota bacterium | reverse complement strand
GATCCTCGCCCGCTGGACCCCGCGCTCGCGCCTGGTCGTGCGGGCGCCCGCCTGACCGGGGACCGCCGCGAGACGACCCAAACCGCACCTGAAGCGGGGCACGGACGGTCACCCACGGACGGTCACCCGCGGCCGCGACGCAGGCGGAGGACCACGGCGTTCGCTCAATGTTCATGGTTCCGAGTCAAAACTGACGCGGGTGGGCAGGGCACCAGACGCCACGCCAGCCCCCCCCGTTCAGCGCGCGCGCGACGGCCGCTGGGTCAGCCAGATCCCGCCCAGCACCAGCGCCAGCGCCACGGCGTGGAAGCCGCGAAAGGGCTCGCCGAGGAGAAGCACGCCGCCCAGCGCGGCAAAGACGGGGACGAGGTTGATGTAGACGCCCGCCCGTGCCGGCCCGACCAGGTCGACGCCGCGCAGAAAGAAGAGCTGGGCGAGACAGGACGGGAACACCGTCACATAGGCTGCCACCGCCCAGCCCTCCAGCGTCGGCCAGCGCCCGCCGGTCCAGGCGATCTCGGCCAGCGCGAAGGGCAGGGCCGCCACCGCCGCGATCGGGCAGAGGAGCGTGAAGAAGGCCCGGCCCGGCATCGCCGGCCGGTCGCGCAGCGCCAGCGTGTAGCCCGAGTAGCAGACGCAGGCCGCCAGCATGAGCGCGTCGCCCGGGTTGATCCCGGCCTCGATCAGCGCCAGGGGGTCGGCCCGCGTCGCCACCACCGCCGCGCCGACAAGCGTCGCCGCCACGCCCAGCGCCTGGCGCCCGCTCACCCGCTCGCCCAGCAGCAGGACCGCACCGACCAGGACCAGCACCGGCATCGAGCCCTGCAGGATGCCGATGTTCACCGCCGCCGTGCTGAGCGAGGCGGCGTAGAAGAGCGCGTTGAACACCGTGAAGCCGAACACCGCCATCAGGACCACCCGGCCGAGGCGGGCCCGGGCGGCCGGCCAGTGCGCCCGCACCTCGTGGCCGAAGAGCGGCCACAGGATCAGGCTGACCGCCACCCAGCGCACCAGCGTCAGCGCGAAGGGATCGATCTGCTCGCGCGCAAGCTGCCCCGCCAGCGCATTGCCTGCCCAGGACAGCGCCGCCAGCGACAGGAGCAGCCCGGGGCTGGCATAGAGCGCCGTGAGCGGCCCGCGCGGCCTCGGCGGCGGGGAGGCGGTATCCGGCATCCTGTCCTCGGCGTCTGGGCGGCCCGTCACCTGCGGTCGCACGACCGCCCCGCGGCGGCTCCTGGGGAGGGGGCGCCACGAGATGGCCCGGCCGTCACCGTTGTCCCGTCGCGGCGCGCCGTGCAAGGACGGGCAGGGTGCAGGGGGGACGGCGATGGCGA
Source organism: Pseudomonadota bacterium (assembly GCA_039820865.1). Lineage (GTDB taxonomy): Bacteria > Pseudomonadota > Alphaproteobacteria > Rhodobacterales > Rhodobacteraceae > Thermohalobaculum. The sequence goes on along the minus strand of JBCBPG010000319.1, from coordinate 4,305 downwards.
CGCTCGGCAAGGGCGCGAGGGGGGCGACAAGCGATCCGCGGACAGCCGGGGCGCCGCCCCCGGGCAGCCCACTGGCCGATGGCGCAGCGCCGGGCGGCCTGCCGATGTACGACCTGCCCGAGCTGCGGTCGGCGACCGACGCCTTCTGGGCGGCGGTGGTGCGCGAGGCCGCGGCGCGCGACGTGGCGCTGCAGCCGCGACCCGGGCGCGACCGGGCGCCGCTCGACCTCGCCCGCGATCCGGTGCTGGGGCTCTCGCAGACCTGCGGGATGCCGCTTGCGCTGGGCCTGGCAGGCGGCGCGCAGATCGTGGCCACGCCGGTCTACGATGTCCCCGGCGCGGCGGGGGCGGCCTACCGGTCCGTGATCATCGGGCGCAGGCGCCGCGGGGCGGCCGGTGAAGGCTGCCTCGCGGCGCTGGCCGGCGCGCGGGTGGCGGTGAACGACGCGGCGTCGCAGTCGGGTCACCACGCGCTTCGCCGCATCCTCGCCGCGACGCTGGGCGGCCAGGCACCGGCAGCGGTAGGTCCCGTGATCGAGACCGGCGCGCATCGCGCCTCGATCGAGGCGGTGGCCGGGGGCCGGGCCGACCTCGCGGCCATCGACTGCGTGAGCTGGGCGCTTGTCGGCGACGTCGCGCCGGTGCTGGCCGCCCGGGTCGCGGTGATCGGCGTCAGCCTGCCGGCGCCCGGCCTGCCGTTCATCACCGGGCCGGGGCGCGGGGCGGGCGACATCGCGGCGCTGCGGGCGGCGCTGGCGGCGGCGATCCGCGATCCGCGGCTGGCGGCCGAGCGACGGGCTCTCCGCCTCGCCGGGATCGAGAGCGTGCCGCGCGCGGCCTATGACAGGCTGGCTGTGCTGGCCCGCGCGACGGCGCGAACCCTGCCCGACCTCCTGCCCGCGCGGCCCGGGTGAGCGCCGGACGCGGGCGCCAGGCCCCTCAGAAGTCGGAGGCGATGCCCTTCTTCTCCCAGTCGCCGAAGCGCACCGGTTCGGGCCCGTCGCGTCCGCCCAGCTCGCGCGGTGCGGGGGCTGCGGGCGGCGCGGCGGCGCGGCGGGCCTCGGCCTCGGCCAGCGCGCGTTCGGCGGCGGCGCGGATCCGGGCGGCGCGGGACGCCACGGCGGTCTCGTCCGACGATACGTGGGCCGGCATCTTGGGGTCGTTCGCGGCGTTCATATATCTCCTCCCGAACGGCTCACCGGAGATAGGGCGACAGCGTGCCGGGGCGCAAGCCGCGACCCTGTCGCGCCGCCGCGGGCCACGGCCTCCCGTCAGGGTGGCGATCCGTTTGGGAGTGACGCGTGCGATGACCTACGCCAAGACCGCCTTGCTGCTGGCCGCGATGACGGCGCTGTTCCTGGGCGCCGGGTACATGCTCGCCGGTCCGACCGGCGCCGTGATCGCCTTCGTCGTGGCACTGGCGATGAACGCGATGGCCTACTGGAACTCGGACAAGATGGTGCTGCGGATGCATAACGCGCGTGCCGTCAGCCGCCAGTCGGCGCCCGAGCTCTGGGACATGACCGAGCGGATGGCGCGCCGGGCCGGCCTGCCGATGCCCGCGCTCTACGTGATCGAGGACGACCAGCCGAACGCCTTTGCCACGGGGCGCGATCCGGGCAACGCCGCGGTGGCGGTGACGACGGGGCTGATGCGACGGCTCTCGTCCGAGGAGGTCGCCGGCGTCGTGGCGCATGAGCTGGCGCATGTCCAGAACCGCGACATCCTGATCATGACCATCGCGGCGACGATCGGCGGCGCGGTCTCGATGCTGGCGAACTTCGCGCTCTTCTTCGGCGGCTCGGGCGAGAACCGCAACCCGCTGGGGCTGATCGGCGTGATCCTGGCGGCGATCCTGGCGCCCTTTGCCGCGATGATCATCCAGTCGATGATCAGCCGGACGCGCGAATACGCGGCCGATCGGGCGGGGGGCGAGATCTGTGGCAACCCGCTCTGGCTCGCCTCGGCGCTGGCCAAGATCGCGGCGCCGCGGGACGAGATGGCAACGGCCGAGCGCAACCCGGCGACGGCCCACATGTTCATCGTGAACCCGCTGACGCGGCGCGGCATCGACGGGCTGTTCTCGACCCATCCCGATCCGCGCAGGCGCATCGCCGAGCTGGAGGCGCAGGCGCGCGAGATGGGCGCCCGCCCGGCCCCGGCGACCCGGGGCGCCTCCGCTGGCGCTGCGGCGCCCGCCGCGCGCGCCGTGCGCTCGCGCATTCCCTCGACGGGCGGGCGCGCCGCGCCGCGCCGCGGACCCTGGGCATGAACCTGGGCGTGACCCAGGGGCGGACCCGGCCGTGAGGGAGCGCCCAGGGCCCCAGCGTCGCACGGGCGATCGCCGGCCGGGCCCGGGCCGGGGCAGGCCCCCCGCCGAGGTCCCCGGGCTGGCACCGCGGCGCGGCGCGCTCACGCTCCTCTCTGCCGTGCTCGACCGTGGGCAGATGCTGGACGAGGCGGGGCTGGAGGGGCTGGACGGCCCCGGGCGGGCCGAGGCGCATGGCCTCGCGGATCTCGCGCTGCGCCACCTGCCCGCGATCGACCGGCGGCTGGAGGCCTTTGTCGCGACCCCGCCGCCCTCGCAGGGGCGTCACATCCTGCGGCTGATGGCGGCCGAGATCGACCTTGCAGGTACCGCGCCCCATGCGGCCGTCGACAGCGCCGTGCGTCTCGCGCGCGGGAACCGGCTGACCGTGCGCCTCGCGGGTCTCGTCAACGCGGTCGGCCGCCGGCTGGCCGAGGCGCCGGCCCCCGAGACCGCCACTGCCGATCCGCTGGCCGACGCGCCCGGCTGGCTGGCGCGCCGGCTGGTCGCGGACTGGGGTGAGGAGGCGGCGCGCGCGACACTTGCCGCCCATGGCCGGCAGCCGCCGCACGACCTGACCCCCCGCGTCGCGGCGGATGCCGAGGTGCTGGCGGCCGAGCTTGACGCGATGCTGCTGCCCTCGGGCTCGCTCCGCCTCGCGGGCCGACCACAGATCTCGCGCCTGGCGGGTTTTGCCGAGGGCGCCTGGTGGGTGCAGGACGCCGCCGCCGCCCTGCCCGTCCGCCTGCTGGGCGATGTCGAGGGGCAGCGCGTGCTCGACCTCTGCGCCGCGCCCGGCGCCAAGACGCTGCAGCTCGCCGCCGCCGGCGCCCGCGTCACCGCGCTCGACGCCAATCCCCGCCGGCTCGGACGCCTGGCCGACAACCTCGAGCGCTGCCGGCTCGCGGCCGAGATCGTCGAGGCCGACGCGCGCGACTGGACGCCCGGGGCGCCGTTCGACGCGATCCTGCTCGATGCGCCCTGCTCGGCCACCGGCACGATCCGCCGCCATCCCGACCTGCCCCATCGCAGCGACGAGGCGGGGGCCGCGGCGCAGCTCGCGACGCTCACCGAGCTGCAGGCCGGCCTCCTCGACCGCGCCGTCGACTGGCTGGCGCCCAGTGGCCGGATGGTCTTCGCCACCTGCTCGCTCTTCCGCGCCGAGGGCGAGGCGCAGGTCGCCGCCCTCTCCGACCGCCGCCCCGGCGTCGTGCTCGACCCGCTCGCGCCAGACGACCCGGCCCTGCCCCCCGGCAGCGTCACGGCCGAGGGCTGGCTGCGCACGATGCCCTCGATGCTGGGCGAGATCGGCGGGCTCGACGGCTTCTTCGCCGCGCGGCTGCGCCGTTCGGCGGGCTGAGGGCGGCCCATGCGGCACCGGGACTGGAAAACCGCCGCGCTTTGGGGTCAACAGGGGTGCATGCCGCCAGGAGACCACGCGTGAGCGACCCCGACGCCACCAGGCAGCCCACCATCGACACCGACGGCCGCGTACCCGTGCGCCGGGCGCTTGTCTCGGTGTCGGACAAGGCGGGCATCGAGGCCTTCGCGCGGCGGCTGGCCTCGGCGGGCGTGGCCCTGGTCTCGACCGGCGGCAGCGCGGCGCTGATGCGCGAGGCGGGGCTGGCCGTCACCGACGTGGCCGAGGTCACGGGCTTTCCCGAGATGATGGACGGCCGGGTCAAGACGCTGCACCCGGCGATCCACGGGGCGATCCTGGCCGACCGGCGGCTGGAGACGCACATGGCCGCCGTGGAAGCGCACGCGATCGCGCCGATCGACCTGGTCGTCGTCAACCTCTACCCCTTCGAGGCGGCGCTGGCGCGGGGTGCGAAGGCGGACGAGATGGTCGAGACCATCGACATCGGCGGCCCGGCGCTCCTGCGCGCCGCCGCCAAGAACCACGCCTCGGTCGCCGTGGTGACGGACACCGAGGACTATGCGCGCGTGGCGGAGGAGATCGAGGCGCATGGCGGGCTGACGCCGGCGCTCCGGCG
>JBCBPG010000318.1:0-5640 GCA_039820865.1 Pseudomonadota bacterium | reverse complement strand
GCGAGCCGCGCGACCAGGCGCGACAGCCGCGGGTCCTGGCGCGCGCCGCCGGCGGCCGCGAAGTCCTCGATCAGCGCCAGCATGCCCAGCCGCGCGCTCTCCAGCGCCGCCGCATCCGGCGCCCCGGCGGCCGCGACGACCTCGAGCCGCCCCGCCACCACGTCGAACTGCAACGGCGCCGCCCGCTCCTCCGGCACCGCCGCGGTCCCGCGCGCCTCGCCCCGGATCTCGCGGAGCCAGGCGTCGAAGGCGGGGGAGACCCCGTCCAGGTCCTCGAGAACGAAGCCCCGGCGCGTCTCGTCGACGCTGCCGTCCGGGCGCCACAGGTCGTAGGCGATGTGGGTGTCGTGCAGCGCGACGCCGACCTTCGTCACCATGAGGGTCCGGGGGGCGTACTGGCCCAGGCTGACCCGCAGTTCGGAGAGCGCGCGGCGCAGCGTGGCGCCCTGCGTGGGGCGCCCCTCCTCGGCCGCATGCCCCGGCCAGATCAGGTCGGTCAGCCGGCTCCGCGGCATCTCGCGCCCGCGCTGCCAGGCGAGATAGGCCAGCAGCGCCGCGACCCGCCGGTCCCCGGGGCGGAGCGACCGGCCATCCGGCGCCTCGATGGTGAAGGGCCCGACCAGCCCGACGCGGAGGGGCCCCGCGGCGCCCTCCTCGCCCGCCGGTTCCTCCGGGGCCTCCAGCGCCGCGCCCCGCAGCTCGGCGATGGCGCGGTTGACGGTGGCCGGCCCCTCGGCCCAGAGCGCGTCGTCGAGCAGCACCACCGCCTCCTCGACCCCGCGGTCGAAGGCCGCGCCCGCCAGCCGCGCCGCGTACCAGTCGCGCCAGACCGACCAGCGCTCGGCCCAGACGCCGTCGCTCGTCCCCCAGCCGCCCTCCAGCGCCTGCCAGAGCCGCCCGTCATTCTCGCGCGCCCAGTCGGGCGCCTCGCCGTTCCACAGGGGCGCGCGCTCCAGCGACCCGAGCGTCAGCGCCTCGATATCCGCCCTGAGCCCGCCCCGCAGGTCGTCGGCCGCGAACTCGTAGGCCGATCCCGGCGGCGCATGCGGGTCGACCAGCGCGGCGACGAAGGTGAGCTGCGCATTGAGCCGCGCCAGCGAGCGGCCGAGCCGCGTCTCGGTCGGCGCGCGGCGCACCGTGTCGGCGGCCCAGCCCATCGCGGTGCGCAGCTCGATCGCCCGCGCGCTGCCCGGCATCAGCCACAGCGCCGCGACCCCGCGCAGGATCGGCAGCAGGCTGAGCGCCCGCACCGCCCCCGCATCGGCCCGCGAGCCGAGCGCCCGCGCCGCCAGCGGCAGCGCCCGCATCATCGAGCGCGCGGCCAGCAGCATCTCGGCCGCCTCGTCCACGCCGTCCAGCACGTCGCGCGATGCCTCGGCCGCCTCCTCCGCCTCGGCGCGCATCAGCTCGGCAAAGGCGCCGTTGACGGCGCCCGGCCCGCCGTCCCAGACCCACTCGGCCAAGAGCGCGACGCGCGCCTCCAGCAGCTGGCGCGTGCGGGTGCCGTCGCGATGGCCCTCGTACCACTCGGTCCAGACCCACCACTCCTGCCCGTCGGCGGTCAGCTGGGCCTTCAGCGCCGACCAGCGCGCGGCGATCCGCCCGGGCGGCGCCTGCGTCCAGAGCGGGCGGGTCATCAGCCAGGCGCCGTCATGGCGCTTGGCCAGCCGGTCGGCATCGCGGCGCAGCGCCACCAGCCCGGCCCGCGCCACCCGGTCGCTCTGCGTCTCGAGCGCACCCTGCGCGAGGCGCACCGCCTCGATCGCGGCGCTCACGACCGGGCGCGTCTCGCCCCCGGCGACCAGGCTGGCCGCCTGCGCCGCGACACCTGCCGCCCGCGCGACCGCCGCCGCCGCCCGACGCGCCGTCGGCGCCGGGGCGTCGCCATGCTCGGCGCCGAGCGCCGCGACCTGGCGCAGCGCCGCATGCGCCGCCGCCGGCAGCCGCTCGACCGCGATACCGCCACCGCCCTGCAGCGCCTCGCCCTCGGCCACCGCCGCAGCCGCCGTCAGCGCCCGCGCCGAGGCCAGCGCGACCGGCGCCCAGGCGGCGGCCCCGTCGATCAGCGGCAGCGCCCGCAGCACCGCGCGCACCGCCAGCCCCAGCGCCGCCCGCGGCCCGACCCGCTCGAGAAAGGCCGCCGCCGCCCCCTCGTCCTGCCAGTCGATATCCGCGCCGACCGCCATCGTTCCTCCGCCCGCTGACCCAGCGTCGCAGATCGCCCCGACACTGCCAACGCCCTGCCCGGCGCCACAGCAGTGACATGAATTCGGAAACCGTGACGTGACGCCCGACACGGCCGCGTGCCGTCGGCTAGGCTGTGCCGATCACGGCGGGCGGCAGAGGAGCGGGACCATGTGCATCTTCAGGATCGACGGGACGACCTGCCCGCATGACAACAACTGGCACGGCAACGCCACCGCGCCCCGGCCGCTGAATGTCTGCGAGGGCCATTTCCTCAAGGTCTGCGAGGCGATCCGAGCCGCCCAACCCGCGCTCTCGACGGGCGAGGTGGCGGACTTCGCGCGCATCCACTGCATCGTGCAGGACAGCGCCTTCATGAACGCCGCGCTCTCGGACCTCGGCGACCGGCTGACCGATTTCGTCGCCAATCACGCGGCCGATGCGCTGGTGAGGGAGAGCTACTTCCCGCCACTGCACTGGACGCTCAAGGCCGTCGAGGAGCGCTACGGTTTCACCCGTGACTGCGTGATGACCGGCATCCTCGAGCCCAAGGCCTTCCTCACCTCGCTCAACGGCCGCTACATCGTGCTCGACTTCGGCGCGGGCGCGGATCACGGCGCCTTCACCCACCGCTTCCAGTGGTACGCGGTGATGTGGGCGGCCTCGGGCGGGGCGCTCGATGGCACCCAGCGGGGCGAGTGGCGCAACGGGCTCGACCAGCTCTGGGTCCGCCTCGGCAGCACCGATGCCGGCGGGCGCACCGGCCTGCCCCGCGGCGGGGGCGAAGGGATCGAGCACGGCAGCTCGCTCTGGGCGGCGCTGTTCGACAAGGGCGGCAATGGCAACTACTGCCATCCCAACAGCCTGCATGCCGCGATCCGGGCCGGGCACTGCGGCAACGCGGCGCTGCGCCAGGCGGTGCTCGACATGCAGCGCCTCGTGGTCGGCCGCCGCGTCCAGGTGATCGAAAAGCTGATGAACCCCGGCTGGTGGCGCGCGTCCAAGGCCCGCTACGGAAACCTCTCGTCCACCGACCGCAGCGGGGCGCGTGACGGCGAGGACCGCTCGGACGAGCGGGTGGCCGAGCGCGACGACCTCATCGAGGCCGCCGTCGCCGGCAGGGCGCTCTCGCGCTGGTTCCGCTTCAAGCGGGGCGAGCGCTGGGTCTCGAGCAGAGTCCTCGTCGATCCGGCCGACGCCGAGGCCGGCAACTTCTACGACCTCGTCCAGACCAAGGGCGCCAAGCTCCTGGTCAAGGAGATCAAGCGCCACGGCTGGGTCAAGCAGGCGGCCAACCTCTATGTCCGCCGCAACCCGGTCCGCATCAACGACCACCTCGCGCTCTGAGCGCCTACTCGGCCTCGAAGCCCAGCGTCTCGGGGCGGAAGCGGTAGTGGGCCGAGCAGAACTGGCAGTCGGCGGTGACCTCGCCATCCTCGGTCGTCATGCTCTGGATGTCCTTGGCCGAGTAGATCGAGAGCGCCTGGCGCACCCGCTCGGCCGAGCAGGTGCAGCCGAAGGCCACCGGCTGGGCCGGGTAGACCCGCGGCCGCTCCTCGTGGAACAGCCGGAAGAGCAGCCGCTCGGGCGCCACCAGCGGGCCGACCAGCTCATGCGTCTCGACCGAGGCCATGAGCACGGCCGTGCGGTTCCAGTCCTCCTGCCGGCTGCCCATGGCGGCGACGTCATCCGCCGTCATCAGCCCGTCCTCGCCCGAGGGCTGGTCGGGCGCATGCCCGCCCTGGTCGGGCAGCTGCTGCAGCATGATCCCGCCCGCGCGCCAGGTGGGCTCGTGCCCCGGCTCCTGCGTCTCGGCCGCCGCGATCTGGAAGCGCGTGGCAATCTGTTCGGACTGGGCATAATAGGTCTCGGCACTGGCCGAGAGCGAGCCGCCCGCCAGCGGCGTCACCCCCTGATAGGGGGTCATGCCGGGCCCCTGGTCGATGATCATGCCCACCATGCCGGTGCCGATCAGCCGGAACGCGTCCTGGCGCCCGCCGCGGAAGCTGACCACGTCGCCCCGGTCGAAACTGGCATAGGCGCGCAGCCGACCGACCGCGCCCTCGTGCTCGGGCGCGTGGTAGTCGGTCGCGATCAGCCGCACCGGCCCGTCGCCCCGCACCTGCAGGCTGAACTTCCAGCGCAGCTTCATCGTCTGGCCGATCAGCGCCGTCAGCACCACCGCCTCGGCCACCAGCCCCGCCACCGGCGCGGGATAGCGGTGACGCGACAGGATATGGTCCAGCGTCGCGTCGACCCGGGCCACGCGCCCGCGCATCGAGGTCCGGTCCAGCTGGAACGGCAGCACCGCGTCGTCGCCGGGATGGACCGACCCGGCCGGGGGGCCGCCCGGGTCCGCGCCGGTCTCCGATGAGGGCTCGTCGTCGGGGCTGTCGGAGGGGGTGTCGCGCTCGCTCATGGCGCCCGACATAGCGTCGCCGGGCGGCCGGCGAAACCCTCGCATCCCTGCCTTGCCTGTGGCAGACACCGCCCCATGACCCCCCGTCTCGGCGAACCCTGGCTGCCGGCCAAGCCCTATCGCGACCGCCCCGGCGCCTATGCGATCATCCTCGGGCGCGGTGCGCGCGCGGGCCGGCTCCTCTGCGTCCGGCAGGGGCGCGAGCTGCAGCTGCCCGGCGGCGGGATCGACCCGGGCGAGAGCCCGCTGGCGGCGCTGCATCGCGAGGTGCTGGAGGAGACCGGCTGGCGCATCGCGCCCCAGCGCGTGCTGGCCCGCTTCCAGCGCTTCAGCTTCCTGCCGGACTACCGCTACTGGGCGCGCAAGGTGCAGACGGTCTACCTCGCCCGCGCGGTCCGCCCGCTGCACCCGCCGCTCGAGCCCGACCACCTCCCCGTCTGGCTCCCTCCGCAGGAGGCGCTAGCCACCCTGGGCGTCGAGGGCGACCGCATCGTCCTCGCCAACCTCCTCGGCCGCTCCCGCCACCCGTAGAGTGCGTGAAACGCAGCGCCAAACCGGCCGAAACGCGATATCACCGATCCCCGATTGATCGATGTCATGCCGGAAAGCGCCCTCAAGCCCCTGCGGCGCAACGGCAAATCCTTCGGGCTATCCTCACCGCATTCCGGCACCGAGAGCCGGAGGGCGGGGCGGACGGCATGCCGTGCCCTTTCCCGCTCCCGCCCGTAACCAGAATACCGGAAAGAGGTTGCCGATGTCCGAAGCGATCGACCGTCACACCCTGCCCATCGAGACCGCCGGTCCGCGCCTTGCCCGGGCGCTGGGGCTGATGGTCGAGGAGATCCGCGACGCGGCCGCCGAGACCCGCCGCGCCGAGGCCTCCCTCACCGTCGCGCGCCGCCGCCAGCGCCAGCTCGAGCTCGCCGCCGAGCGGGTGCTGGACACGGTGCCGGGCGAGGAGCGCAAGCGCGTGCGCGCGGCGATCCACGGCGCGCGCCGCACGCCCGACCTCCAGCGCCACCGCCGCCTGCGCCCGG
>JBCBPG010000317.1:0-5706 GCA_039820865.1 Pseudomonadota bacterium | reverse complement strand
GCCGGGTTCGGCAGCGCGTAGCCCACGCCGAGGCCGAGCCGCCGCGCCATCGCCGCGATCCGGTCGATGCCCGTGCGCTTGGCAACCTCGTAGTAGTAGACGTCGCAGGACTGCTCGAGGCTCGCGGTCAGGTCCATGTGGCCATGCCCGCCCCGGCGCCAGCAGTGGAACCGCCGCCGGCCGAGCTTCATGCCGCCATTGCAGAAGACCGTGTCGCGCGGCCCGACCACGCCCGCCTCCAGCGCTGCCAGCGCCACGACCATCTTGAAGGTCGAGCCCGGCGGATACATCCCCGACGCCCACTTGTTGTGCAGCGGGCGGTAGGTGTCGCCGAGATAGCCGTTGTAGTCGCCGTGGCTGATGCCGGTGACAAACTTGTTCGGCTCGAACGACGGGTTGGAGGCCAGCGCCAGCAGATCGCCGGAGTTCACGTCCATCACCACGACGGCCGCGCTCTCCTCGCCCAGCCGCTCATGGACGTATTCCTGCAGCGCCAGGTCCAGCGAGAGCTGGAGGTCGACGCCGGCCTCGCCCGCCTCGCGGTCGATCTCGCGGATCACGCGGCCATAGGCGTTGACCTCGATGCGCCGCGTGCCGGCCGAGCCGCGCAGGTCGCTCTCCGAGGCGCGCTCAAGCCCGTCCTTGCCGATCTGGAACTCCGGCACCTGCAGGATCGGGTCCTGGTCGTCGGGGTTGTCGAGGTCGCGCTCGGTCACCCGGCCCACATACCCCACCACATGCGCCGTCTCGCGCCCGTGGGGATAGTGGCGCGAGAGCCCGACCTCGGGGATCACGCCCGGCAGCGCGGGGGCGTTGGCGTTGATCGCGGCAAAGGTCGGCCAGTCGAGATGCTCGGCCACCGGCACGGGCACGAAGGCGGGCTTCGAGGCGAGATCGCGCGCCAGCCGCTCGCGCGCATGGTCGGGCAGATCGAAGATCAGGCCCAGCCGCTCGAGCGTGTCGTCGACGTCGCCCGCCTGCTCGCGCACCATCACGACGCGATAGTTCTGGCGGTTGACCGCCAGCGGCCGGCCCTGGCGGTCGAAGATCTCGGCCCGCGCCGGCGCGATCAGGCGCAGGTTGATGCGGTTCTCCTCGGCCAGCAGGCGGTAGTGCTCGCCCTCCTCGATCTGGAGCTGCCGCAGCCGCCAGCCGAGCGCACCCGCCACGCCGAGCTGTGCGCCCAGCAACAGCAGCGCCCGGCGGCTGATCCGCCGCGCCAGCGGGCCCGCGGGGGGCGCTGTCGGGGCAGGGCGCTTACTGGCCATGGGGCGTCCCCTTCGCCGGCGGCGTATGGCGGATCCCCGCCGCCCAGCGCATCACCAGCAGCGCCAGCGGCCAGCAGGCCACCGTCAGCACCCACTGGCGCACCACCGCCATCACGTAGGGCGGCTGCGCCAGCATGATCAGCGTGCCCAGATACTGCAGCGCCGCCACCCCCAGCGCCACGGCCGCGAAGAACAGCCACTCTCCCCAGAGCGAGCCGCGCGCCAGCACCGCCGCCCGCGCCCGCACCACCTCGACCGCCAGCACCAGCGCCAGCGCGCCGAGACCGGTCGGCACATCCGTCACCAGGTCGCGCGTGAGGCCCACGGCAAAGACCATCGGGATCAGCATGCAGTCGGGCCGGCGCACCGCCGCCACCGCCGCGACCGCCAGCACCAGGTCGGGCGAGGGCAGGGCGGTCGGCGCCACGCCCACCGGCGCCGCCTCGATCACGATAGCCGCCAGCGCGACCGCCGCCACCACGCCCGCGCGCCAGAGCGAGGCCATCTCGGGCACCAGCGCCTCGACCAGCCGCGCCATCAGCCGCGCCCGTCATCGATCGCGGCGGCGGGGCTCAGCGGTGCGCCCGGCCCGGCCGGTCCCGCCGCCGGCGCAGGCGCCGTCCGCCGCGGCCCGATGATCCGCCCCGACCGGTCGATCCGCCGCTCGGCGCGATAGCGCAGCAGGCGCACGAATTCCAGCCGCTCGAAATCGCCCGACAGCGCCGCGCGCAGCGTCTTGTCCGTGCGGATCACGCGGCCGACCGGCAGGTTGGGCGGCAGCATGCCCCCGTCGCCCGAGGTCTCGACCGCGTCGCCCGGGTTCACGGCGCTGGTATCGTCGATGAAGTCGAGCCGCGGCGCCGTCGTCGCATCGCCCGCCAGGATCGCGCGCTTGCCGCTCGGCTGGATCACCACGGGGATGCGGCTGGAGAAGTCCGTCACCAGCATCACCCGCACCGCATCGTCGCCGACGCCCACGACCCGCCCGATCAGCCCGCGCCCGTCCACCGCGGCCGAGCCCTCGACCACGCCGTCGCGCGCGCCCACGTTCACGATCACGCTCTCCGAGAACGGCCCCCCGCTGTCGGCGATCACGTCGCCGGTGACAAAGGCCAGCCGCTCGGCCAGCCGCACGTTCATCAGCGCGCCGAGCTGGGCGTTGCGCTCCTCCAGCCGCCGCGCCTCGGCCCGCCAGCCGCGCAGCCGCTCGATCTCGCGGCGCAGCTCGCGGTTCTGGGCGTAGACATCGACGAAGCCCTCCCAGTCGCGCACCATCGAGGCCAGGAACTCCATCGGCCCCGCCGTCCAGGCCATGCCGGGCGAGAGCGTGTCGATCATCCCCATGCGCAGCTGCTGGAGCCGCGGGTTGTCCGCCCGCCAGAGCGCCATCAGCGCCAGCGACACGACGACGACCACCCCCAGCAGCACGCTGCGGATGCGTCTCTCGAGGTCCCTGGTCTCGTCGCCGCGCGCGCGCGCCATCACTCAGCCCGTGTCGCTGCCCCGGCGGAGGATGCCGCAACCGCCCCCGCCCTGTCCATGCCCCATAACCGGATCTGGTCGGCGGGGCAGGTCGCCACACTACATGCTGATCTTCATCACGTGGCCGAGGCTGTCGAGATGCTCCAGCGCGCGCCCCGTGCCCAGCGCGACGCAGTTGAGCGGCTCCTCGGCGACCGAGATCGCGAGGCCCGTCTGCTCGCGCAGCGCCACGTCCAGCGAGCCGAGCAGCGCGCCGCCCCCGGCCAGCATGACACCGTTGTCGACGATATCGGCGGCCAGGTCCGGCGGCGTGGCCTCCAGCGCGACCATCACGCTCTCGACGATCTGCTGCACCGGCTCGCTCAGGCTCTCGGCGATCTGGGCCTGGGTGATCTCCTGCTCCTTGGGCACGCCGTTCAGCAGGTCGCGCCCGCGGATCACCATCGTGTTGCCGACCCCGTCCGAGGGCATGCGCGCCGTGCCGATCTCCTTCTTGATCCGCTCGGCCGTCGCGTCGCCGATCAGCATGTTATGCTGGCGGCGCAGATGGCTGATGATCGCCTCGTCCATCTTGTCGCCGCCCGTGCGCACCGACTTGGCGTAGACGATGTCCGAGAGCGAGAGCACCGCGACCTCGGTCGTGCCGCCGCCGATATCGACGATCATGCTGCCCGTGGGCTCGGTGATCGGCAGGCCCGCGCCGATGGCGGCCGCGATCGGCTCGGCGATCAGGAAGGCCTTGCGCGCGCCCGCCGACAGCACCGACTGCTCGATCGCCCGCTCCTCGACCGGGGTCGCGCCATAGGGCACGCAGACCACGACCTGGGGCTTGGAGAACATCGTGCTGGTCTGGACCTTCTTGATGAAGGCCTTGATCATCTCCTCGGCGACCTCGAAATCGGCGATCACGCCGTCGCGCATCGGCCGGATCGCCTGGATCGAGCCGGGCGTGCGGCCAAGCATCAGCTTGGCGTCCTCGCCGACCGCCTTGACCTCCTTCTTGCCGCCGACCGTCTGGTAGGCGACGACCGAGGGCTCGTTCAGCACGATGCCCTTCCCCTTGACGTAGACCAGCGTGTTCGCGGTCCCAAGGTCGATCGCCATGTCGTTGGAGAAGATGCCGAGGATGGAGCTGAACATCAGCGCCTCACGAGGATGGGGTGCAGCCACGGACCGGGCGACCGGCCCCGCGACGACGGTGCTCGCTTATAGGGAGGCGCGCCGGCCAGCAAAAGGGTCGGCAGCGCGAAAATCCGCTTTCACCTGACCGCAGGGGGGAGGGGCCGGCATGATGGCCCTGCGCGCCCGTCCGCCGGGCCGCGCCCCGGCGTATGCCGGTATCCGGACGAGGGCGAATGCCGGTGCCGGGACGAGGGCGAATGCCGGTGCCCGGACGAGGGCGAATGCCGGTGGCGGGACAGGGGCCTGTGCCGGGACAGGGGCCTGTGCCGGGCAGGCATCATTGCTGTCGCGGCGCCCTGGGCCGCGCCGCGGGGCGCCGGTCGCGGGATGACCGGCGCGCGCTTGTTCTCAGCGCAGGCCCTCGGGGCGGCGGCGCTCGGTGGCGCTGCTGGTCCCGGCCTGACAGGCGCTCTCGATGCGTTCGGCGAGGCTGTGCAGCTCCTCACGCATCTTGCCGAGACCCTCGGCCCCCAGCCCGGTGTCGCAGGCGACCCGGAACTGCACCGCGGCGGCATCGGATTCGACGGCCGCCCCCTGCTCGGTAACGCTGACATGGACGACGCGGCGGTCATGCTCGTCGCGCGTGCGGCGGACGAGCCCGGCGATCTCCAGCCGGTCGACCAGCGGGGTCACGGCGCTGGGCGACAGCTTGAGCCGGTCGGCGAGCTCGCGGACGGTGCGATCCCCGTCCTGCCAAAGCACGAGCATAAGCAGGTACTGCGGATAGGTCAGACCGATCTCGGCAAGCATGGGGCGATACGCGCGGATGATCGCGTTGGTCGCTGCATAGAGCGAGAAGCAGAGCTGGTCGTCGAGGCGGAGCTTGGTGGCGGGCGACATGGCATGTTCCACACTGTCAATCTGCATGAGTAACCGTTTCACATAGCAGCAATCGAGTCCAGTATGTCGCGTTGAAGTTCTGGACGTTTCTTGATCTCAGGAATTCCAAATTGATTCGTTTATGGGAGTCCTGATCGCATGGCAGTGGAATCACTGCCTTGATCCGGATCATCTCACAGGAAACCGATATATTTTTCCCCAATCTGATTGTTTCAGACGAAAACAGTTGACAATTGTCAGTCCGAACGTGTCGAGCACGACTCACGCTGCGTCACTCCGTCGCCAGGCGCTCGCGCGGCACGCCAGCGCGCATGACGACGCTCCGGCCGCGGCGCGGGGCTGCGGCACGGGGCTGCGGCAGGGGGTGGGGTACGGGGTAACGCCAGGGGACAACGCCAAGGGCCGCGGCACGGGGCCGCGACCGGGTGATGTCACACGGCCAGGAGACTGCCGTGGCGCCGCTGCCGGCGCGGCTGTCAGACAGCGACGTCGTTCGGCGCCGTCTTGGCCCGGCGGACCATCAGCTTGTTGAGCGCGTGGACATAGGCCCGACAGCTCGCCACCACCGTGTCGGTGTCGGACGACTGCGCCGTCACGATGCGCCCGTCCTCCGACATTCGCACGCTGACGGTCGCCTGCGCGTCCGTCCCCTCGGTCACCGCGTGCACCTGGTAGAGCTCCAGCCGCGCCGAATGCTCGACCAGCGCCTTCACCGCGTTGAAGGCGGCATCCACCGGGCCGTCGCCGGTCGCGGTGTGGCGCTGATCGACGCCGTCGACCTCCAGCACGATATCGGCCGACTGCGGCGCCTCGGTCCCGCAGATCACCCGCAGGAACGTGAGCTTGATCCGGTCGGCCGCGTCCTCGGCCCGCGTCGCCGAGACCAGCGCCAGGATGTCGTCGTCGAACACCTCCTTCTTGCGGTCGGCCAGCG
>JBCBPG010000316.1:0-5723 GCA_039820865.1 Pseudomonadota bacterium | reverse complement strand
CGTGGCGCGCCAGCAGGGCGGCGGCGGCGGCGCGTCCGGTCTCGGTTGCGGCGGCGGCACCGGACCAGCCGTCGGGCACGCGCACGGCACCGGGCAGGAAGGTCATCGACGCCTCGTCGCCGGCCCGCAGGTCGATCAGCTGGGGCCGCGTTCCGCTGGACAGTCGCCGGGCCAGCGCGGCCTCCTCGACAAAGCCGGTGGCGCCCGGGAGGGGGCCGCGGACGGCGATCGGCAGCGTGGTGCCGTCGACCGGCGCGGCATCGACGGCGGCGGCATCGACGGCAGTGGTATCGACGGCGGCGGCATCGACGGCGGCGGCATCGGTGGGCAGGACACCGTCAGGGGCGGTGGCATCCTGCCCGGGTACGGCCTCGCCGTCCTCCGCCGCCCCGTCGCCGGACAGGTCGCCCCCCCCGGCAGGCGCATCGCCGGTGGCGCCGGGTGCGGGAGCATCCACGGGACCGGGCGCCGCGACCGCCCGCGCCGTGTCGCCCGGCCCGGCCGGCACGGCCGTCTCCAGCCCACCAGGCGGGCACGGGACGTCCAGCACGGTTCCTACCTCGAGGATCGCCGGGTCCGGGCCGACGACGGCGCGGTTCAGGTCATGCAGGCGGCGATAGGCGAGCACGTCGCCAAGGAAGCGTTCGGCGATCAGGCTGAGCGTGTCGCCTTCGGCAACGGTGACGGCGAAGGAGCAGTCGCCCGCCTCGCTGTCGGCCGCCTGCGCCAGCGGGGCGATGATCGGGGCGGAAAGGACGGCGACCAGTACGGCGGCCCGCGTCGCGGCCAGTCCGGCGGCCTGCGGACCTGGGACGACGACGCGACGATGGAGCGAGTGCTGCATGGTGCCTGCCAGTGAGCGAAGCGCGCTTTCCACCTCAACTGATTGTTCACCATACCCCGCAGTGCAGCGAATGACAGCAGGTCACGTCGCGGCAACCGTTCAGGATCCGGTACCGGGCACGCGGCGGGCTCAGCCGACACCGCGAGCCGAGGCCATGCGGCAGGCCTCGCGAGGCCCCGACACCATGGCGCGGCGGCCCGGCGCGCCCATGCCAGCAAAGCTCCTTTTCCCGTTCCGAATCAGTGCCTTGAGGGTCGCGGCAGGCGACGCATCCGGCTTTTGACGGCGGCCGGTTTTTTTGCCGGTGGGCCGCTTGCACCCGGTTTGGATTTCTGCAATACCCTCGCCACCCACGGACGCGGGCGTAGCTCAGGGGTAGAGCACAACCTTGCCAAGGTTGGGGTCGTGAGTTCGAATCTCATCGCCCGCTCCAACAATTCCAGTCACACAGCGCCAGACGATCGCGGCACGGCCCGTGCAGGTTCGCACGAGGACGCCGGCGGGCGATCCGTCGCCATGGCGTCTCGCGCCGGCGGCTACGCCTGATGGCCTGTACCAGTCGTCACCTGGCCCGCCCCAGCCGGGCGGATGCCCGACGGCCGGGCGGCCGGGCCGGTCAGGCGTCCGGGCGGAGCATGGTGCTGACGAAGGCCTCGCCCTCGCCCGCGCCGACCCGGGCGGCGAGGCGGTCGGCCAGCGCCGCGGCGACAGCGGGATCGACGCTGGCGGCGGTCTCAAGCAGGGCGCGGGCGTAGGCGAGGTCCTTGGCGGCGTTGGCAATGCTGAAACGGGCACCGTCGTAGTTCCCCGCGAGGGCGGGGGCGACGGCCTTTTCCAGCGTGCCGGAGCGTGCGGCGCCGGCCATCATCACCTCGTAGAGCGCGGCGCGGTCGACGCCGAGGGCGGCGGCGGCGCGGTAGGCGTCGGCCAGCAGGACCATGGTGCCCTGCGAGACGAGGTTGTTGAGGAGCTTGGCCGCATGGCCGCTGCCGGGTTCGCCAAAGCGGCGCACGACCTTGGTGCACGGGGCGAGGGTGGCCTCGACGCGCGGGAACACGGCCTCGGCGCAGCCGATGAGGGCGGCGAGCGTGCCTTCCGCGGCCTGCGGCGGGCCGCCGGTGACGGGGGCGTCGGCGAAGGCGATGCCGCGTCCGGCGAGGCGGGCGGCGATGCGGCGGCTCACCTCGGGCAGCGAGGTGGTGACGTCGATCCAGAGCGCGCCTGGCGCGAGCGCGGGCAGGACGGCCTCGGCGACCGCCTCGACGGCGGGGGCGTCGGGGACGCAGGTGACCAGGATGTCGACGCCGGCGGCGAGCGTGGCGGGACCGGCAGCCTCGGTCGCGCCGTCGGCCAGCAGCGCATCGATCCGGGCGCGGCTGCGGTTGGCGGTGACGCTGAGGGGGTGGCCGGCAGCCATGAGGCGCGCGGCCATGGCGCTGCCCATCATGCCTGCGCCGATCCAGCCGATCCGCGGCAGGCTGGAACCCGCTGCGGCCGGGTCGCCGGTCATGCGGCGGCGCTCCAGTTCTCGACCATGTCGCAGGCGATGGCGAAGGCGGCCAGCATGGCGCCGGTGTCGGCGATCCCCTGCCCCGCGATGTCGAAGGCGGTGCCGTGGGCGGGGGTCGTCATGGGAAAGGGCAGGCCGCCCTGCACGGTCACGCCGCGGTCGAAGCCCATGAGCTTGAGCGCGATCTGGCCCTGGTCGTGATACATGGTGACGACGGCGTCGATCTCGCCGCGCTTGGCCTTGAGGAAGACCGTGTCCGAGGGCCAGGGGCCGTCGACGGCGAACTGGCGCGCGGCGATGCGCTCGACGGCGGGGCGGATGATGTCGATCTCCTCGCGCCCGAAATTGCCGTTGTCGCCCGCGTGCGGGTTCAGCGCGGCGACCGAGATGCGCGGGCGCGCCATGCCGGAGCGGCGGAGCGTGCGGTCGAGCAGCAGGACGGCGTCGGTGATGCGCCCGCCCTCGATGGTCGAGGCGACGGCGCTCAGCGGGATGTGGCTGGTCACCCGGCTGGTCCAGATGCCGTCCAGCGTGTTGAGCTCGGAGATATAGCCCTCGACCCCCTGGCGCGCGGCGACGTAGTGCAGTTCGTCGTCATGGCCGAGGCCGGCCATGTGCATCGCGGCCTTGTTGAAGGGGCCGAAGACGATGGCGTCGATCACGCCCTCGCCCACCAGGTCGAGCGCGAGGTCGAGGTTGCGCAGCGTCGAGGTGCCCGAGGCCTCGCTGACGGTGGCGATCGCGACGTCCTCCGGCGCGATGGTCTGGTGGGCCAGGTGGGCGAAGCGGGGCACGGCGGTCCAGTCGGCGCCGCGTTCGACGGGGGTCATCGGGTGTTCGAGGCCGGCCTGCGCCTGGCCCTGGGCGAAGACATGGGTGTCGCCGATCAGCAGCAGATCGGCGCGCTCGGCACTGCCGGGTTCGGCCAGCAGCTTGGCGATCAGCTCCGGGCCGATGCCGGAAGGGTCGCCGGGGATCAGGCCGATACGCGGTTTCATCGGGGGGCCTCCGTGGCGTTCAGCCGGGACATCGCGGTGGCGATGTTGCCGACCGCGGTTTCGAGATGGGCGGTCAGCGCCTGCCGGGTCCGCGCCGCGTCGCGCGCGGTGAGGGCGCCGACGATGTCGTCGTGCTGGGCGAGCGTGTTCTCCCGGCTCGGCCGCATCCGCGAGGAGATGAAGCGCGCGCGCCAGAGCCGGGCGTTGTAGTGGCCATGGGTGACGCCTAGGGGGGCGTTGCGGGCAACGGTGACGATGCGCTTGTGAAACCCCATGTCGAGGCGGAAGAAGACGAGCGGCTCGGCGGTGTCCGAGCAGGCGCGCATCTCGTCGGAAAGCCGGGCGATCTCGGCGATCTCGGCATCGGTGGCGTGGATGCTGGCCAGTTCGCCCGCCAGCCCCTCCAGCGCGCCGAGGACGGCGAGGTTCGCGGCGATCTCCTCCAGCGTCGGGTCGGCGACGCTGAGGCGCCGGGTGGGGCCGTATTCGACCAGCCCCTCGGCCGCGAGGATACGCAGCGCCTCCTTGAGGGGCGTGCGGCTGATGCCGAGGCCCTCGGCCAGCTCACGCTCGGCGATCGGGGTGCCGGGGGCGAGCTTTTCGAGGAGGATCAGTTCGCGCAGGAGGTCCGCCGCCTCGTCGCTCAGCGAGCGGCGCACGGACATGCCGGGCGTCTCGCTGAGAATGACGCGGAGATCCTCGCCCTGGCTCATCGCGCGAACCCGAGGACGACGGGATCGAGCGGGCGGATCAGCTCGATCAGCTGGGCGCGGGTGTCGGGGTGGAGCGGCGGGATCGGGTGGCGGCAGAAGGCCGAGCGGATGACGCCGCCCTCGACCATCGCCTCCTTGGCCGCGCGGAAGCCGCACTGGCGGTTCTCGTGGTTCACCACCGGCAGCACGCGGGCATAGCCGGCCAGCGCAGCGTCGCGCCGGCCCTCGAGGTGGTCGATCACGATCGGGCGGATCAGGTCGGGGATCAGCGCCGAGGTCATGGTGCCGCGCGCGCCGGCGTCGAGATCGGCCATCAGCGTGATCGCCTCCTCGCCGTCGAAGGGGCCCTCGATGGCGTCGCCGGCATCGGCGATCAGGCTGCGCAGCTTGGCGGCCGTGCCGGCGCACTCGATCTTGACCATCTTGAGCATCGGGATCTGGCGCGCCATTCGAACGATGAGGGCCGCGGGCAGATCGACGCCCGAGAGGGGCGCGTCCTGGAGCATGATGGGGATGCCGACCTCGCCCACGCGGGCGATCTGCTCATAGGTCTGTTCCGGCGTGCCCTTGAGGAGCGCACCGTGATAGGGCGCCATCATCATCACCGCCTCGGCGCCCAGGTCGCGGGCCAGCCGCGCGCGCGCCACCGCGATCTCGGTCGCGAAATGGCTGATGGTGACGATCACGGGCACGCGCCCGGCAAGGTGCTCCAGCGCGAGGCGGGTCAGCGTCTCGCGCTCGGCATCCGAGATCAGGAACTGCTCGGAGAAGTTGGCGAGGACGCAGATCCCGTCGACGCCCTGCGCCACCATGCAGTCGAAGGCCCGGCGCTGGCCGTCGAGGTCCAGCGTGCCGTCCGCGTTGAAGACCGTGGGCGCGACGGGCCAGATGCCGGAATATGCCATGGCTCAGCCCTCGATCCGGAAGTTGGCGGCGTGCTCGTCGGTGATCTCGATGCCGAGACCGGGCGTGTGGTCGTCCAGTTGCAGGTAGCCGTCGACCGCGTCCGGGTCGCCCTTGAAGATGTAGTAGAACAGCTCGTTGCCGATCTCGACGTCGTGGACGGGAAAGTACTCGGCGATCGGGCAGTTCGCGTTGGCCATGGTCAGGTGATAGTTGTGCATCTGGCCGGCATGGGGGATCACCGGCACCTGGTGCGCCTCGGCAATCGCGTTGATCTTCTGCGCCGCGGTGATGCCGCCGACACGGTTGGTGTCGTATTGCAGCACGCTGACCGCCCTGGTGGCGATCAGGTCCTTGCAGCCGATCACCGAAAACTCGTGCTCGCCGCCCGAGATCGGCACGATGTTGAGCGCGTTGAGCTCGCGGTAGCCCTCGACATCGTCGGCGATGACGGGCTCCTCCAGCCAGCGTGGCTCGTACTTCGCGAGCTTGGGCAGCATCCGCTTCGCGTAGTCGAGGTTCCAGCCCATATAGGCTTCCAGCATCAGGTCGCGGTCCCAGCCGATCACCTCGCGCAGCGCCTCGACGCGCTTGAGGTTCTCGCGCATGCCCGCCATGCCGTCCTTGGGCCCGAAGCCGAAGCGCGACTTGAAGGCCTGGTAGCCCGCGGCGACGGCCGTCGCGGCCTCGGCCTGCATGGCGTCCACGCTGTCGGCATAGAGCTTGGAGTAGTAGACGGGGATCCGCTCCTTGGT